>MNZP01000007.1 GCA_001873675.1 Syntrophaceae bacterium CG2_30_49_12
CGACGGCAATGAATTACCCCAGAGCATATGAAAAACGGGCAAAATTAAAATTCAACCAAAATTTACATAAGGAGGAAAATTTAAGATGGCTTACACGTGGGAAAAGGTACCCGGCTTTAATTTTACAGATCTTCTCTATGAAAAGAGGCCGGGAGTGGCGAAGATAACAATAAACAGACCGGAGGCATTTAATGCCTTTACCTCTCATACCGGTAAGGAACTCGCAGAGGCGTTTGAAGATGCCGGGGGCGATGATCACGTCGGTGTTGTTGTTATTACCGGAGCAGGTAAGAAGGCATTCTGTACGGGGGGAGATGCCAAGGAGGCGGAGGCTGGCTACAGTTCTGAGATGCTCAAGCATACTCCCAAAGTCCACGCCCTGATAAGGGAAATGCCTAAGCCGGTAATCGCCGCGGTAAATGGTTTTGCCATTGGCGGGGGGCAAGTGCTCCAGCAGATTTGTGATCTCTCCATAGCTTCAGAAACCGCCCAACTCGGCCAGGCCGGCCCCATGGTGGGGAGCTATGACGCCGCCTTTGGCGCCGCCTACCTGACCAGGGTGGTAGGAGAAAAGAAGGCGAGGGAAATCTGGTACCTCTGCCGGCGATACACCGCCAGGGAAGCCTTAGAGATGGGGCTGGTGAATGCGGTAGTGCCTCCCGACAAGTTAGAGGAGGAGGTGGACAAGTGGTGTGACGAGATACTCGCGAAAAGTCCCGGCGCCATCAAAGGTCTTAAGGCGGCCTTCAACCTCATGAGCGCGGAGATACGGGGCTTGGAGATCCTGTCGTTTGATGGTCTGTGGAGATACTATGCCACGGAGGAGGCTAAATACTACAAGCAATCCTTCTGGGAAAAGAAGAAAACCGATCCCTTGAAGTACCGGAAAAAGGAGATGTTCCCGGGTATTTATGAAGAATAAGAGACTTGATCAGAAAGCCGCAGAAAACAGAGCGGTAGCAGAAAGGAGGTAAAAAATGTCCGCAATTATATCAACTGGCGCGTATATACCTTATTACAGGTTAAAACGTGAAGAAATAGTCAGAGCATGGGGTGGCGCTCAAAAAGGTGAAAAAGCGGTGGCCAACTTCGATGAAGACGCTATAACCATGGCGGTGGAAGCAGGCAGGGACGCGCTACATGGCATAGATCGTCAGACCATTGACGGTCTCTACTTCGCTACGACCACGGCGCCTTACAAGGAGAAGCAGGGGGCGGCTGTTATCGCCTCGGCTTTGAATCTAAAGAAAGGTGCATTTACCGTAGATTTTACCGATAGTTTAAGGGCGGGGACAAATGCCTTACGTGCAGCTATGGATGCAGTAAAGGCCGGTTCCGCAACTAATGTTCTGGTTGCTGCCGCCGATTGCCGCCTGGGGGCGCCTGGCTCGGAATTTGAGCAGGTCTTTGGCGATGGAGCCGCCGCCCTGGTGATCGGCAAGGAGGGGAGTATTGATCTTATGTCCGGCTATACCCACACGAGTGAGATAATTGACCAGTGGCGCCTGGATAGCCAGAACTTTACAAAAAAGTGGGAGGATCGTTTTGTTGTCACCCAGGGCTACCTGGCCAATGTAAGTGAGGCCGTCGGCATTTTTCTGAAACAGCAAAACACAAGTCTCAAGGATTTTAATAAGGTAGCTCTTTATGCCCCTGATGCCCGCGGGCATCAGGAGGCCTGCCGGATGTTGAAATTAGACAGCAAAACCCAGGTGCAGGCTCCCATGTTTGACACCATCGGCAACACCGGCGCTGCTTTTGCCCTGTTGATCCTGGTGGCGGCTGTGGAAGAGGCAAACACGGATGATAAATTACTTTTAGTGAGTTACGGTGACGGCTGCGACATCTTTACCTTCCATGTAAAGGAAAAACCGGCAATGGATAAAGAACGCCGTGGTGTCCAGGGATATCTCAAGACGAAGAACTATCTCCCGAACTACGAGAAGTATATCCGTTTCCGTGAACTTATGAAGGTAGAAAGCGGCCGGCGCCGCCCCCCCTATGTCTCTTCGGCGGTGGTTATTCATAGAGACCGGAGAATGATCTATAGCTTAAATGGTTCTGAGTGCACTAATTGTGGCCGGCCCTTCTTTCCGCCGCAGAGGATCTGTCTCTACTGCCAGGCTAAGGATCAATTCAGGGAGATATCACTTACGGAGCGTAAGGGTAAGCTGTTTACCTTTTCTAAAGATGAACTGGCCCAATCCCTCGATCCACCGGTGATTGTAAGTATCGTTGATCTGGAAGGAAATTTAAGGTTCTACGGCCAGATGACTGATCGTGATCCCGACAAGATCGAACTCGATATGCCTCTGGATTTAACCTTCAGGAAAATAGGCGAAGCTGAAGGATACTATAACTACTTCTGGAAATGTCGGCCAGTCAGATAGACTAAAGGAAGGAGGATAAAAATGAGAGTAGATGCGATAAAAGACAAAGTGGCCATCATCGGCATGGGTTGCACAAAATTTGGTGAAAACTGGAATATGAGCGTGGAGGATATGCTCATTGAAGCCGTTTATGAGGCTTATGCTGATGCGGGAGTGGAAACAAAGGATATTGAGGCGGCCTGGTTAGGCAGCGTAGGTTCCGCCTTTACAGGGGAGACATTGGGCAGACCGCTCAAGCTGAAATACAAGCCGATAACGAGGATAGAAAATGCCTGTGGCACCGGTATGGATGCCCTGAGAAACGCCTGTTTTGGCGTGGCCTGTGGTCTTTATGATATAGTCCTGGTAGCCGGTGTGGAAAAACTGAAAGACAGCGGTTACGGTGGCCTGCCGGAGTTTTTTTTCCACCCTGTCTATGGTCAGGGTTTTACTGCCCCGGGCAGGTGGGCGATGATTGCCATCAGGTACTTTCAAACTCATGGTATAAAGCCGGAAGAAGGCAAGAGGGCGCTGGCCAAGATAGCCGTAAAAAACCATCATAACGGGACCTTTTCGCCAAAGGCGCATTTCCAGAAAGAGATTACCCTGGAGCAGGCTATTAATGCGCCGATTATTGCCTGGCCGCTGGGCCTCTTCGATTGCTGTCCGACAACCGATGGCGCAGCGGCAGCCATCGTCTGTTCGGCGGACATCGCCAAGTCCTTTAAGGATGATTATGTCCTGGTGAAGGGTTTTGGTGTAGCTATGGGGCCCTGTCTGGGCAAGGAAGACATAGATTATAAATACGATCACCTGCCGGAGACGGAGGCCGCCGCCAGACAGGCTTATGAAGCAGTGGGGATAAAGAATCCCCGTAAAGAGATCAGCGTGGCCCAGGTTCATGATTGTTTTAGCATTGCCGAACTGACCGAATACGATGCGCTCGGTTTTTGCGAGCGGGGCAGAGCGGTGCAGGAAGTAGAGGCAGGCACGTTTACCTTAGAGGGAGAACTCCCTGTAAATACCGATGGCGGCCTGAAAGCCTTTGGCCACCCCCTGGGTGCGACCGGCCTCAGGATGTGTAATGAACTTTACCTACAGTTAAGAGGCAAGGCCGGCCCCCGGCAGGTGAAAAACCCCTCTCTGGGTTTGGCCATGGCACAGGGCGGACATCCCGGGATGCTTCTGCCGATTATAACTATCCTGGGTTGCCGGGACTAACATGAAACATACGTCGTACGTCATAAGAGGAGGGCCACGCTCCGTCGTGGCCTAAGACATAAGACTTGAACAAAGGAGGTTGTAAAATGGGTGAAAGACTAAAAGGTAGGGCAGCTGTGGTTACCGGCGCCGGTGGGGGAATCGGCCGGGAAATATCGCTGGCTTTGGCGGCAGAAGGCGCCGGCGTGGTGATTGTTGATCCGGGGGTAGCCAGAGACGGGAGTGGCACTGATCTTGCTCCTGCTGATCATGTGGTTTCCGAGATCAAGGCTAAGGGTGGCAAAGCCGTGGCGAATTACAGTTCTGTAACCGATTTTAAGGTTGCCGAAGAGATAATCAAGAGTTGCGTAGAGAACTTTGGCCGGGTGGATATCGTCGTTAATTGCGCCGGTGTCTTGAGGGAACGGATGATCTGGAACATGACCGAGGAAGACTGGGATCTGGTAATTGCCGTGCACTTGAAAGGCACCTTCAATCTCTGTCGTCACGCCTGTGTAAAAATGAGGGAACAGGGCTTCGGCAGAATAGTAAACTTGACATCCGACGCCTGGCGGGGTACCGTAGGACAATGTAACTACGGGGCAGCTAAGGGCGGCATCGTCAGCCTGACCAGGGCAATTGCCCGGGAGATGGGCCGCTATGGTGTTACTGCCAACTGTATCGCCCCTATCGCCGCCACGAGAATGACCATGACTGAGCAGGTAAAGGCCGGTATGACAAAGAGATTGGAAAGTGGCCTGATTACCAGGGCTTTTTATGATTCCTTCATGGCCATGCCGGGGCCGGAATATGTTCCCCCCATGGTGGTTTACTTAGTCAGCGAAGCAGCGGCCAATATCAACGGGCGGGTGTTCCACGTGGAAAAAGGGAGAATTGCCATTTACTGTGAGCCGGTAGAAACGCTGGCCATCTATAAGTCTGTCGAGAATGGCATGTTCAGGGTTGAAGAATTAGAGGAGTTTGTGCCCAAGACCCTCCTTACCGGTTATATCAACCCGGCGCCGGCTGAACAGCCCAAGGCTAAATAGGGGTCAGGGGTCAGGGGTCAGGGAAACTTGCGGTGGAAAAGGAAAATTTATACTACAGGACTCCTTGTTCGAATCGTAGAGAATTCGGACTTCAGAGCCAGAAGGAGGTAAGAACTTGAGGAGATACGAAACCATATTTATTGTACCGGTTGATCTGGGGAACGATGAACTTATGGAGTTGATTGAGCGGTACAAGACGATCATCACAGACATGAAAGGTACCGTGGTTAAAATCGAGAAGTGGGGGCAGAGAAAACTTGCCTATGAGATCAAAAAACAAACAAAGGGGTTTTATATTTTAATTGATTTCACGGCTGTTAGCGCTGTCGTTACTGAGCTGGAAAGAAAGTTCAAGATTGATGACAGGATTTTGAAGTTTATCACGGTGAAGAGGGCCGACAAGGTTGATCTTAAAGAGATTGAAAATGAGATAGCCGCTGCCGGCAGGGAGGTAAAGGGAGAAGAAACCTCTCTTCCCTCTGAGGTAAAGACCGCGGCAGGCGGAACTGATAAGATAGAGGATGTGGTTCTTGCGGTTACAGAACTTGAAGCGAACGTAAGAGGTGAAGAGTCCGCCCCATCAGGGGTTACAGAGAAAGAAGAAAATACAAGGGGGGGCGAATAAAAAATGGCTTTACCATCAAAAGGTAGAAAAACTTCAAGGCCTCAGAAGAGGTTCTTTCAGAGAAGGAAGTACTGTAGATTTTGTACAGACTCAAACCTGAAAATAGATTACAAAAATCACACCATCTTGAAAGATTTTATCACCGAGAGAGGTAAGATCATGCCGAGGAGAATTACCGGAACTTGCGCTAAACATCAAAGGGTTCTTACTATGGCCATAAAAAGGGCGAGGATGATAGCGCTGTTGCCTTTTGTTGTCTCTGAGGGTTGAACCTGAGAGTTAGAGGGGGGAGGGGGACTTGTATGAGGGTTATTTTGAAGGAAGATGTAGAATCTCTTGGAAAAGTGGGAGCTACATTGAATGTAGCTGATGGCTATGCAAGGAATTTCCTGATTCCGAGGGGGCTTGCCATAGAGGCGAGCAGTAAGAATCTTAGGGCCTTAGAACATGAGAAAAAAATTATCCTGCAAAGGGCCCAAACGAGAAAGAAGAAAGCCGAGGCGCTGACGGAAAAACTTTCGGGACTTAAGACCTGCACCATCTCGCGGCGCATTGGAGAACAGGGGAAGTTGTTTGGTTCAGTCACAACAAAAGATGTTGAGGAATTACTCCTTGAAGAGGGTATAGAGATTGACAGAAAAAACATCATTCTTACGGAACCGATCAGGTCTCTCGGCGAATTTCCTGTGAGGATTAGATTACATTCCGGTATTACAGCGGAAGTTAAGATCTTGGTTGTGGGTGAAACTGGGGGATAGATGAAAGATATTGACACCTCTTTACACCGGGTGCCCCCTCAGAATATCGAGGCGGAACAGTCCATTATCGGGGGAATACTCCTGGACAACCAGTATTTAAACGCTGTCCTGGAAGTGCTGGAAGGCGGTGATTTCTACAGTGAATCCCATCGCAGGATATTCGCCGCCATCCTTGAGCTTGACAATAAGGGTGAACCAAGTGATCTGATTACCCTCAGTAATGCTTTAAAGGAAAAGAACCAACTGGATCATGTAGGGGGGCTGGCCTATCTGACTTCCCTTGTTGACAATGTTCCTTCGGCAGCCAACATTGCCTATTATGCAAAAATAGTAAAGGAAAAGGCAATTCTGCGCCGGCTCATCGGGACGGCTACCGATATCCTGAAAAAGAGTTACGATACCGGGGCAGATATCAATAGTGTTCTGGATGAGTCAGAACATGCCATCTTCGAAATATCTGAGAAGAAGATCAGGCCTGCCTTCTTCTCCATCAAAGACCTTATCAAGGATAGCTTCAAAACTATTGAGAGCCTCTACGAGAGAAAAGAGTTTGTCACCGGTGTTCCTACCGGTTTTGAAAAGATAGACGATATGACCTCGGGGCTGCAGAATTCTGAGCTGATTATCATCGCCGGCCGGCCCAGTATGGGGAAAACCGCTCTTGCCCTTGATATTGCCAGACATGCGGCGCTGGAAGTCGGTATTCCCGTAGCCTTGTTTTCCCTCGAAATGGCAAAAGAACAGTTGGCCATCCGCCTGTTGTCTTCGGAGGCCAAGGTGGATTCTCAGCGGATCAGAAGAGGATTCCTCGGAGAGACAGATTGGCCCAAATTGACGACGGCAGCAGGGAGGCTCTCCGAAGCTCCCATATTTATTGATGATACACCGGCCATTATGGCGCTTGAAATGAAGGCAAAGGCAAGAAGGCTGATGGCCGAAGCCGGCCTTGGTTTGATTATCCTCGATTACCTCCAGTTGATGAGAAGTGGAGCGAATAAAGACTCGAGAGAACAGGAAATATCGGAGATCAGCCGTTCCCTGAAGTCCCTGGCGAAGGAATTGAGGGTCCCGGTGGTAGCCCTTTCGCAGCTTAACAGGAGAGTGGAGGATAGAACTAACAGACGACCGCAGATGGCCGACTTGAGGGAATCAGGGGCTATTGAACAGGATGCAGACCTGATTGCCTTCATTTACAGGGATGAGGTCTACAATAGATCAGAGGATAATCCTGAAAAGGGTATCGCCGAGATTATCATCGGGAAACAGAGAAACGGTCCGACAGGTATCGTAAAACTGACCTTTCTCGAAAAATACACCCGTTTTGAAAATCTTGCCCATCTCGAGGAGACAATCTAAGCTTCCAGAAGTTCCGGTTCCCCTCCCAGATGGGGGAGGGCGAGACGTAATTTTTTAAGGGCCTGTTTTTCAAGCTGCCTTGCCCGTTCCCTCGTAATATTGTAATGATTACCGATTTCCTGGAGGGTCTCCGGGTTGTCCGCCATAACTCGATGCCTGATGATATAACTCTCTCTCTCATTGAGTTTCGCCAGTACTACGGCGATGTCTCTCTTGACCAGATCCCCCTGTTCCTTTTTGATCAGCATCATTTCCTGATCTTCACCTTGATATGGGAGATAACCAATCATCGTCCTTGAATCATCTTCACCGTCCAGGGACGCATCCAGGGAAAGATCGCGTTGAGAAAGGCGAAGGCCCATTTCCTCAACCTCGTCTTCTCTAACTCCCAGAGATTCCGCAATTTCCCTGAATTCAGGCAATTTCTGGGAAATAGTTTCGAGTCTCTTCCTCTCCTCATTCAGTTTGAAGAATAACTTCCTCTGAGTTTGCGTAGTGCCGATCTTAACGAGACTCCAGGACCTGATGATGAAATTCCGGATATATGCCTTTATCCACCAAACCGCATAGGAAAGGAGTTTGTGTCCCTTATAGGGATCAAATTTCTTCACCGCGTGCAACAAACCAATATTTCCCTCCTGGATCAGATCGGTGAGGGCGATTCCGTAGCTTCTATATTTATGGGCAATCTTGACCACAAATCTTAAGTTTGAGACAACCAGTTTTTCGGCGGCCTCCATATCATTATGTTTCCTGAACCTGACAGCCAGTTGAAATTCCTCATCTTCTCTCAGGATGGGAAAGCGGTTGATCTCTGATATATATAATTCAAGGGAACTGACAACTACAGGTAATTCCATCCCTGGTGTTTCTCCATTTTTCCAGTAATTTCAGTACTTTAAATTATAGATGACTTAATGCTATTAGTCAAGACCTTTCTGAAAGAAAGATTCCCCTAATACGCCTCCTCATACGCCAGATCCTCTCTGGTAATTTTTCCCTTAAACAATTTATAGGCCCAGAACTGGTACGCTAATACGATAGGTACGAAGATAAGGGCCAACACAAGCATGATGGTCAGGGTCAAGGAACTGGAAGAGGCATTGTAAGCCGTCAGGTTGTAATCAGGGTTCAGGCTCGAAGGGAACATCGTGGGGAACAGGCCGATAAACCCGTAAAACGTTGCTCCCACAATGGTAATCGCTGAAGAAAACCATGCCTTCCAGTAACTTCCCTTAACCAGAAAGACCTTGATACAAAAGAGAGCCAGGACAGTGATCAAGATGAAAACAAAGAGGAGGGGATGGGCTAAATAATTGTCATAAATCTGAGTGGAAAACCCAGAGGCAATCAGGAAAACAACCGCGACAGTCAATAGTGCCGGCCACAATTTTTGGGCCATCTCGCTTCCCCTTTCATGAAGAGCCCCCTCGCTTTTTACAGCGAGCCAAATTGAGCCATGCACGAGGAAGAGGAGGAGGAAGAGAACTCCCCCCAAGAGTCCATAGGGATTGAGCAAGGTAAAAAGTGTCCCGTGGTAGACCCCCTTGGCGTCAATGGGGATACCCCGAAAGATATTGGCAAAGGCAACGCCAAAGAGTAGGGCGGGAACGAGGCTGCCCACAAACAGGCATGTATCCCACAACTTCTGCCAGCGTGGATTCGCAACTTTATTGCGAAATTCTAATGAGACACCCCTGATGATCAGGGCAAAGAGGATAAGCATCAGGGCTGAATAAAGAGAACTGAACATTACTGCATAGACCAGCGGAAACGCCGCAAAGGTGACGCCACCGGCGGTAAGCAGCCAAACCTCGTTGCCATCCCAGAGGGGACCCATGGCATTGTACATGATCCTTTTCTCTTCGTTATTTTTCCCTAAGATCAGAAGTAGGCTCCCAATGCCTAAATCAAATCCGTCGGTAACAAAATAGACGGCCCACAACAGTACCCAAAGGAAAAACCATATTGCTTGTAAATCCATTTTTCACCTCCTGAAATGATTACGGATTGAACACTAAAAATTGACGATGGAAATCCCTTGCAAATTGTTAATCGTCAATCAGCAACGGGCCCCTTCTTAGCATTTTTGATAATGAGAAAGTACCCTACTGCACCCAAAAAGCCATATAGAAGTATGAAGGCTACAAGAGTAACTGTTACCTGAGAGGTGGCAAGGGGAGAAACTGCATCTCTTGTCTTCATGAGACCATAAACAATCCAGGGCTGGCGACCCATCTCGGCCAGGATCCACCCTAACTCAGCGGCGATGTACGGCAGAGGAAGGGAAAAGAGCATCAACTTCAAATACCGGGGGCTTTCCACCAAGCGATTTTTCTTGAACCAGCCCCAAAGGGTAACTAAGGCAAAATAGAACCCCAGAACTACCATGAGCCGGAAAGCACCAAAACTGATGAGTACAGGAGGCCGTTCGTCGCGCGGATAGTCCTTCAGCCCTTTTACCTCGGCATCGCTCCTGTGAAAGGCCAGCAAACTTAGCATTCCGGGAAGGGGGCCTATGGCAGTGCTGTTTTTCTCCTTAGCCTCATCGGGAAAGGCAAAAAAATAGATGGGAGCATTCCTGGATGTTTCCCAGTGAGATTCCATGGCCGCCAATTTGGTGGGTTGATTTTCCGCGAGGTCCCTCCCATGCAGATGACCCTCCCAGATCTCAAATAAGGAAAAGATGAGACCAAAGACCAGGGCGAGGCGAAAGGACTTTGTAAAAAACGCTACATGCTGTTTCTTCAACAGATGATAGGCACTGATCCCCATGACGAAAAATGCGCTCAAGATGTAGGCGGCACTGATTGTATGAAGGATCATCAGAATACCGGTCTTATTAAGGGCCACGGCGGCAAAGCTTTCCAGCTCAGCCCGGCCATTTCTAATAACATAGCCCACAGGGTGTTGCATCCAGGCATTGGCAGTAAGAATCCATACTGCGGAACCAGTTGAGGCAAAGGCAACAAGCCACATCACAATAGCATGCGCCCCTTTAGAGATCTTCCTCCAGCCGAAAAGCCAGACTCCGATTAAAGTGGACTCCAGGAAAAAGAATCCCAATGCCTCAATTGCGAGAAGGGAGCCAAAGATATCCCCCATGAAGGCTGAATAGCGGGACCAGTTAGTTCCGAACTGAAACTCAAGGGTTATGCCGGTCACGATTCCAATGACAAAATTGATAAGGAAAAGCTTACCCCAGAACCTGGTCATTTTCAGGTATGTCTCATCCCCCGTCTTTACATACCTTGTTTCCATGATGGCCACCAAAACGGACAGGCCCAGTGTAAGCGGTACAAAAAGAAAATGAAAGAACGTGGCCACGGCAAACTGTAATCTTGAAAGTAACAAAACATCCATAAACTATCCTCCTTTCCTGCCTCTAAGGCATGTTTTTGAGATTTAAACGGCGGCGTTTACTTAAAAAACCTATCTTCCCTGTCTGGATGACCCTTCCAAAGGGCCAAAGCAAGATTCTCCCTCCATGAGCTTGGCGAAGTTGACCTCCCCGAGGGTATTTCTTAGCTGCGTCCTCGCCCTCTCCCAGAGGCAATGAACTGAGCAGGTTGCACTTCTGCGGCATGAAGCTGGCCTCATGATGCAATCATTCAAGAATATTTCGCCGCTGATGGCTTCGACTGCGTTTAAAAGAGAGATTTTCTCTGGTGAAACTAAAAGCCGGTACCCACCTTTTGCGCCCTGGACAATCTCGATAAGCCCTGCTTTCGCTAATTGTTGGGCTATCTTCCCCAAAAACTGCCCGGGAATCTCCATGTACTTCGCAATCTCTTTACGACCCACGACCTCTCCCTTTCCGTTGACGGCAAGAAAAAGGATACAGCGCACAGCATATTCAGTAGCCCTTGTTATTCGCATGGTGACTCTTCTTAAGCCAAACAGGATAAATAAGATTTTTTTTATCCTATATTGGTTTTTCCCACCCTGTCAAGTATTTTTCGCATCTTCTTACATACCTTTTGGTGTTGGTTTTATAGTGATTATAAATACAATAAATAACATTGCCGAAAGGATGGCCGTTGTTGCTCCGAAATAGAAAGTTGCCGCGGGAGAGATGTTATCCCAGAGCCATCCTCCGAAAAGGCTGGCAGGAAACATTGCCAGTCCGATGGCGGTGTTATAGACCCCAAAGGCGGTTGCCTTAAAATCGGAGGGGATAATGGTGGCAAGAAACGCTTTCTGTATACCCTCTGTGAGCCCCATAAAGAGTCCGTAAAGGCCGAAGAGGAGCCATATAATCCTTTGATCTGATGTAACTCCAAAACCGTAGTAGAGAAGGGCAAACAACACAAAACCCCAGAAGATAACTCTCTTTTTCCCGAATCGGTCCGCCATCATACCGGCCGGGATAGATGATATTGAGTAGATGAGATTAAACAGGAGATAGATCACGGGAATCATGGCAGTAGGAACCCCTGTCTGTTGGGCCCTCAATATCAGGAATACATCGCTTGAGTTGCCTATGGCGAAGATGCCGGCGATGATGACGAAAAACTTGAATCGCCAGTCGAAATGTTTCCAGGTAAGTTTTGGCTTTTCTGATGGATGATCGGTAGAAAATTTTTTCTTCTCCCTGATAAAAAAGATGATCAGAAGTACGGCAATTACCCCCGGTATCATGGAAAGCCAGAAAATGCTGCGATAGTTATTTGAAAGTATCACCAGCAGGAAAAAAGCAATCGCCGGCCCGATGACTGCGCCCATCGTGTCCATTGAGCGGTGAAAACCGAATGCCCTTCCGAGATGCGTGATATCTGCAGACTCAGCGATGATGGCATCGCGGGGTGCGGTGCGGATTCCCTTACCAAACCTGTCCATAAAACGGAAAGCCATTACATGTTGCCACCCTGTGGCAAGGGCAACGATCGGTCTGCTCAAGGTAGATATGGAGTATCCGGCAGCCATGAACCATTTTCTGTTTCCCAGTCTATCAGAAAACCACCCTGAAAAAACCTTGAGCAGGCTGGCAGTTGATTCCGCGATACCTTCAATAAGGCCGATGGTCGTTTTATTTATTCCCAGCACATTGGCAAGAAAAAGCGGCACGAGGGGATATATCATTTCAGAGCTTATATCCATAAAAAAGCTCACCAGGCCGGCAATGAATATATTTTTACCGTCCTTCCCGAAGCCGAAAAATTTTCTCACCTTTTTCTCTCGACCTTCATAATTGTTCCTTATCTGTCACATTAAAATCTCAGCGTTGCTTTACATCTTTTGGGGTTAAGCAGAAGGTTGAGCCCATCGAGGGCGCTTCTCACATGAATATCTGATGCCGTCAGTGCATCCACCGCACAGCCTTCGCCCTCTGAAACAGCTATGCCAATCCTTGCCGCTTTCAGCATCCGCCTGTCATTTTTCCCGTTGCCAAAGGCAACAACATGTTCTGCACCAAGCCCCCTGATATATTCCTCTTTTTGAATGTCATGGTCATCGCCGGAAAGAATCTGGATGATGCAATTTACATCTTTTAGCTCTGCGTAAGCCATACCAAATGTATCAGCAGTCAGTATGTGTACCTTTAGAAATTCTGCTATCCCGTTCAAGTGTTCCTTTACCGCCGGTAAAAGTCTCCCGCCAACAGACAGGGTGCCTGTAAAATCTGAAACCAGGTGCTCCAGGACAACAGGACCAAAACCGGGAATATCAATCTCCAACATGGCAACCTCCAGTTAAGTGCCTAAAGTGATCTAAAGTTTAAAGTGCCTAAAGTTATTTAAAATGGAAATTCCTGTACTATTAAAATAATATGCAACGGGAGACATGTCCAGGACAATAATTATCGTAACTACTCAGGCATAAAGGCTGAAGGTGGATAGACTGAAGGGAAAAACATGTGCGACCACACAAAGCCAAAATCGTTTGGATACCTTGACAGGTTGTTGTGTCATGAATGATGATTATTGGCCTTCAGTCTTCAGTCTATACACCTGAGTAGTTACAAAATGTGTTGACAAACGGAGAGAAAAAAATAGAAAAGGAGAGGAAGAATTTTGCTTATCGTATACAAGGAGGAGATATGGATATTATTGATGCCATAAGAACACGAAAGAGTATCAGGGGATTCAAGCCTGACCCTGTTCCAAAAGAGATTCTCAGGGAGATCCTAAAAATTGCGGGATGTGCCCCTTCGGCGATGAATACCCAGCCCTGGGAGTTTACCGTGATTACCGGGAATGTTCTGGAAAATGTAAGGCGGGCCAATGTGGAGAAGCTCAATTCCGGGGAGAAGCCTCATCCGGATCATGTTGCGGCGAAATGGCCTGATGATAGCATCTATCGGAATCGCCAGGTGGAGCTTGCCAAGCGGATCTTCCAGCTCATGGGGATACAGCGGGAGGATAAGGAGAAGAGGGCGCGATGGATGGAGCGGGGATTCCGTTACTTCGATGCACCGGCGGCGATCATTATTTCCGTGGATAAAGCGTTAAGCGAGGCAGGACCATTGCTCGATATTGGCGCGGTGATGCAGACCATCTGTATCGCTGCCCTGGACTACGGCCTTGGCACCTGTATCGAGGATCAGGGGATCATGTATCCCGGCGTATTGAGAGAATTTGCCGGCATACCCGAGTCCAAGCGGATAATCATCGCCATCGCCGTCGGCTATCCCGACGGGGATTTTCCGGTAAACAAACTGGAAAGCACCCGGGAACCCGTAGAAAACACCACGACATGGTGCGGCTTCGCATAGCATATATAAGGATAGCGATATCCTTAAATCATTTGATCGCAGCCGTAGTAGAGAGAGGCTGCGGTACTTCGCATTTTTTAAAGAGGAATTGACGTTGCCAGGAAGAATTGTTGTTCTGCCTGAGGAACTAACCAACAAGATAGCGGCGGGAGAGGTCGTCGAGAGGCCGGCATCCATTGTCAAGGAACTCCTCGAAAACGCCCTTGATGCCGGGGCGACAGATGTGACTATTGAGCTTGAGAAGGGCGGGTGTGGCTCCATAAGGATTACCGATAACGGCGAGGGTATAGAGGATGAGGATGTGCCGCTGGCCTTTTCACGGTATGCCACCAGCAAGATATACCAGTTTGACGATATCTACAGGGTAAAATCCTTTGGTTTCCGGGGAGAGGCCCTCCCCAGCATTGCCTCTATCTCAAGGGTCGAGATGGTTACCAGGAAGAGGGAATCTGTATCAGGTACGAGGGTGATCGTTGAGGCCGGGCAGGTCAAGGAAATTGCCGCTGCGGGCTGTCCTGTCGGTACATCCGTTCTTGTCAACCGCATTTTTGATCCTGTTCCCGTCCGCAAGAAGTTTCTCAAGGCAGAGGTGACGGAACAGGGACACTGCCTTGATGTGATCACAAGGGCGGCCCTGTCCCATCCTGAAGTGAGGATGAAGGTTGTAGCCAGGGGGAAGGAAATTTTGAACATTCCTGCCACCCAGGATGTCTCGCTGCGGGTCTCCCTCGTTATCGGCGCCGATTTCATGGATCATATCCTGCCGGTAAGGGGAGTCAGGAGCGATATAAGCGTTAGTGGATTTGTCTGCAGGCCTGAGTTTACAAGGTCCAGCGCCAGGCACATCTATTGCTATGTGAATAAGAGGTTCGTCAGGGATTATCTTTTGAACCATGCCGTGATGACGGCTTACAGGCGTTTGCTCGATGTCAGAAGGTATCCCGCCGTTGTTCTCTTTGTTGATCTTCCCCCCGGCGAGGTAGATGTCAATGTCCATCCCGCTAAGATGGAAGTCCGCTTCAGAACCCCCCGCGATGTCTATGAAGTTGTCCTGGGAGTTCTGGCGGGGGCCCTGGCCGGTATCTCTCCTGCAACAGAAACATTGGCTGGACCCGTTTTATCAGGGGGGAGGGCAAGTCCTGAGGGGTATCGGAGCGGGCTTGAAGAGGGGCTGAGGCGGTACACGGTTTCTTCGGGAAGGGGAAAACTCTTCTTTGAGAGAGCCTTTGCCGACAAAAAGGAAGAACAGGCAGGAGCGGCCGTACCGGAGGAGACCGCCGAGGAGGATTTTGCTTTCCTCACGGGAATATCATTTGCCGAGCTGGAATATGTGGGGCAGGTTGCCGGCACGTACCTCGTTTTTTCCTCTACCGAGGGGTTGATCCTCGTAGATCAGCATGCGGCACATGAGCGGATCCTCTTTGAGAAATTCAGGGAGAAGGCACCTGCAGCAGGTGAAAGGGCGGTCGGCCAGCGGTTGCTGATCCCGGAGGTTATCAGCCTCCCCCTGAAGGATTTTTCCTTTCTCATGGAAGCCAGGCAAATCCTCGACGAGGCGGGGATAGAGGTGGAGCCGTTCGGCAAGGATACGGTTGTCGTAAAGACCGTTCCTGCCATGCTGCCCGATGTCGAGCCGAAGGCGGTGATCATGGATCTCCTTGAGGAATTTTCAGAGACCGGACACCCGCTGAGTATGCAAGATAAGAAGGATAAAGTCTTTGCCTTTCTGGCCTGCAGGGGGGCCGTAAAGGCAAACCAGAGGCTTTCGGCGCCGGAAGTAGCTAAGCTATGTAGAGATCTGGATGCCACACCGTTTTCCTCCACCTGTCCCCACGGAAGGCCTGTTTATATCTCCTTCAGTTTTAAAGAGATGGAAAGGATGTTCAAACGAAGGTGAGGGAGGCGATATGGATATGAGCCGGGAAGAACCTAAACCCCGTTTGATCATCATCGTTGGCCCCACAGGTATCGGGAAGACAGATGCGGCTATCAGGCTGGCAGACGAGCTGGGGGGCGAGATCATCAGCACCGATTCGATGCAGGTTTACCGGTATATGGATATCGGCACAGCAAAACCTACATTGGCAGAGCGGACACGGGTGAGACATCATCTGATTGACGTGGTTAATCCGAACGAAGAGTTTAATGCCGCCATGTTTGTAAAGGAGGCGGGGGCGATCATCGGGAAGTTAAATTGCCTGCAAAAGCCCGTCTTTGTGGTTGGCGGTACGGGTCTCTATATCAGGGCGCTGCTGGGCGGGCTTTTTGAAGGTCCCGGCGCCGATCCCGACCTGCGGGAGTTTTACCGTCAGGAAGCGGCCCGCCACGGTAAAAGATACCTCTATGAGAAGCTGAGGGTCAAGGATGAAAAGGCTGCCGCCCTGATTGACGGCAACGATATCAGCAGGATTATAAGAGCCCTCGAGGTCCTGGAGCTGACCGGCAAGTCCATTGTGGAACAGCAAAAGGCACACCATTTCAGGGATAATCTCTATGAATGCCTCAAGATCGGTCTGATGACGGAGAGAGAACAGTTATATGCCAGGATCGAGCAGAGAACAGAGAAGATGATAGAGGACGGCTTTACCGATGAAGTCCGTAATCTATTAGCCATGGGTTATGATGAAACCATCAAGCCGATGCAGTCTCTCGGTTATAAACATATCGTGGGTTATCTGCGGGGGGAATACTCTCTTGGGGAGGCGGTCAGGACGATAAAGCGCGACACGAGGCGCTACGCCAAACGCCAGTTGACCTGGTTTAAAGCGGATAAGGATGTCGAGTGGTTCTCTCCGCGCGAGACCGATGCCATCCGGAAAAGGGTAAGGAAAGCCTTGCCTTGCTTATGATGAAAGAGCGGTATTTTTCCCAAGCATCTATCCACCAGAAGGCAAGAACCATGCTTCAGAGCATAAAAAGGCGTGATCTTGTCTTCGTACCGGAGTGTTCGGCGCTACTGATCCTGGATATGCAGAAATACTTTTTGAGCGCTTCTTCCCATGCCTTTATTCCCAGCGCCCAGGCGATAATTCCTCTCATTGCGAAACTGAAAGAGGCTTATGTAGCAAAAGGTCTGCCCCTAATCTTTACACGGCATCTCAATTCTCCCCAAAACGCAGGAATGATGGCAAAATGGTGGCAAGACCTGATCGGGGAAGAAAACCCACTAAGTGAGATCATTGATGAATTAGATATTTCAAGCGGTATGGTTCTTAAAAAGAGCCAGTATGACGCCTTTTTTGAAACCCCCCTGACAGATATTCTGAGGGGAAAAGGGGTAACCCAGGTAGTGATATGCGGAGTAATGACGCATCTCTGTTGTGAAACCACCGCACGTTCCGCTTTTGTCAGGGGATTTGAGGTTTTTTTCACCGTTGACGGCACCGCTTCCTATAATGAAAGGTTTCATCTGGCGACGCTTTTGAATCTCTCCCACGGATTTGCCGTACCGGCGCTCGTGGAAGAATTACTTACCGCCTGCCGGGGGAGAGATGCAAACTGAGAATGTCATTATCATTGGAGCAGGCCCTGCGGGAGTTGCAACAGCGATACAACTGAAACGCTACGGCATCGTTCCCCTCCTCCTGGAAAAAAATGAAACGGGTGGTCTCTTAAGAAACGCTAACCTGGTGGAGAACTACCCCGGTTTCCCCGGCGGCATATCAGGTACGGCTCTCGTGAATCTCTTTGAAAAACAGTTAGCAGAGAACTCGATTAATGTTCGTTTCGCAGAAACGACAGGGCTCGACCTCAAAGACAACCTGTTCAGAGTGGCAACCTCTCGTGGAGTCCATTATTCACTGGTTATAGTCGTTGCCTCAGGAACAAAACCAAAGAAACCCGATGTTCCTGAAACAGTCGAAGAGGTAAAAGACAGGATTTTTTACGAGGTTTACCCTCTTCTTAAGGTGAGGAGAAAAAAAATTGTCATTGTGGGGGCGGGTGATGCCGCCTTCGATTATGCCCTGAATCTCGCCAAAAAAAACGAAGTCGTCATCCTCAACCGGTCAAGGACGACAAAATGTCTTCCCCTCTTGAGGGAAAGGGTAGAGTCAGCGCCTTCGGTCTCTTACTGTGAAGATACTAAAATTCTCAGGATTACAAGTATCTGTCCCTCCAACATGCTCCTTGAATGTTCCCGCCCCGGAGGAATCTCAAAATTAGATGCCCATTACCTGATATTTGCCGTCGGCAGGGAACCACAATTGGATTTCCTCTCGGAAGGGTTAAAGGTTAATGCCCGAAAAATGGAAGACAGGGGAGGCCTCTACTTTGTCGGAGATGTGAAAAACGGCGCCTTCAGACAGACAGCAATTGCCGTAGGGGACGGGATCATGGCGGCAATGAAAATCCGTGAGAGGCTGAAGGCTGAAGGCTGAAGGGGACCCTTGCATGAGGAAGCGAAAAATGGGGGAAGTAAAAACAGTCCACGCCAACATTGTTGACGTCTTAAATTCTGAAATATATCCGGGAAAACTGGAGATTGCCGACGGTAAAATAGCGGATATCCGGAGGGAAAGCAGAAAGCAGGAAACATACATTATCCCCGGTTTTGTTGACTCCCATGTACATATCGAGAGTTCGATGCTGCCTCCCTCAGAATTCGCCAGGGTGGCGGCTGTCCATGGAACGGTGGCCGTCGTCTCCGATCCCCATGAGATAGCCAATGTCCTGGGCATGGAGGGTATCCGTTACATGATAGAAAACGCGAAAACAGTACCAGTGAAGTTTTTCTTCGGGGCCCCTTCCTGTGTGCCGGCATCTCCTTTCGAGACGAGCGGGGCATCCATAGGTCCCGAACAGGTGGAAGAACTTCTGAAAATGGACGAGATAAAATACCTGGCCGAGGTCATGAACTTCCCGGCAGTGATCAACGGCGACCCTGATATCCATAGAAAGATCGGCACGGCTAAAAAATACGGGAAACCGATAGATGGTCATGCACCAGGGCTTATGGGGGAAAACCTCGAAAAATATGCAAGCGCAGGTATCTCCACGGACCACGAGTGTTTTACCATAGAAGAGGCGCGGGAAAAGATCAGGCTGGGGATGAAAGTTATGATCAGGGAGGGTTCGGCAGCGAGAAACTTCGATGAACTAATGCCTCTCCTGAAAGATCATGATGAAAATCCCCCCTCACCCCCCTTTGGAAAAGGGGGGCTGGGGGGATTTTCAGGTGGGAGCTGCATGTTCTGTAGTGATGATATCCATCCCCATGAACTGATAAAAGGCCATATCAACGATCTTGTGAAGAGGTCATTAGAGCAGGGTCTTGATCTGATGAAGGTTCTCAAGGTTGCCTGCCTCAATCCTGTTTTGCACTACGGATTAGATGTCGGGCTGCTGCGCCGGGGAGATGATGCCGATTTTCTCGTGGTAGATAGTCTCGATAACTTGCAGGTATTAAAAACATATATCGGCGGGGAGATTGTCGCCGCCGAGGGCAGATCACTCCTCACGAAAAAACCGGCAAAAATAGTGAATAATTTTAATGTGGGGAAAAGCAAGGTCAAAGACTTCACCCTTCCCGGCAAGAAAGGCAAGATAAACGTGATTGAGGCCATCGCCGGTCAGTTGATGACAAACAAACTGGTTATCCCTCCGAAAATAGTAGAGGGGAATGTGGTATCTGATCTGGAGAGAGACATTTTGAAGATTGTCGTCGTCAACCGCTACCGGGAAGCGCAGGCAGCGACCGGTTTTGTCAAAAATTTCGGGCTGAAAAAGGGCGCCATGGCCGCGAGCGTCGCTCACGATTCGCATAACATCATCGCCACGGGGGTTACTGACGAAGATATCTGCCGGGCTGTCAACCTGATCATTGAGAATAAAGGCGGCCTCAGTGCGGTGGCGAAAGATACAGAAATGTTCCTGCCCCTTCCCATCGCCGGGCTCATGAGCAACGAGGATTATTCCGCGGTGGCAGAAAAATACACCCTCATGGACAGTACAGTCCGGGCCTTCGGTTCAACATTGCATGCCCCCTTCATGACCCTGTCATTCATGGCGCTGCCAGTTATTCCCCGGATAAAGCTAACAGACAGGGGATTATTCGATGGGGAAAAATTTGGATTTATGGATATTTTCACGTAGTGGGGATCATGTTATCGGTAAGGACAACTTGATAGTGACGTAAAACCTCTCGTTATTCTGAATTTCTTTGACATATAAGGCAGGTACTTCTATACTACGCTACGGAAAAATTAAAAGACAATTCTTATCAAATTGGGAAAGCAAGAAATTTTCGACATCATCAGAAGCAGCAAACCGGAACTGGAATCCCGTTACGGAGTACGGCGGGTCGGACTGTTCGGCTCCTGCGTCAAAGATCAACAGCGAAAAAAGAGCGATATTGATATCCTCGTAACCTTCAGCCGTGACATCGATCTTTTCGACTTTGTTGACCTGCGGGAATTCTTGGAAAAAAGACTACATACCAAGGTTGATCTGGTCATGGAATCAGCTCTCAAACCAACCATTGGCAAGCGTATCCTGGCCGAGGTCGAATATGTCTAAAAGGCGGGAGATAGCCGATTACCTCGATGACATCTTGACCGCCGTATCCGAAGTAGAGGAATTCACCCGTGACATGACCTACGAGACATTTGCGGCAGACAAAAAGACCGTCAATGCCGTGATCAGGAGCCTTGAAGTTCTTGGCGAAGCCGCCAAGCACATCCCCGCATCTTTTCGCAAAAGGTATCCCGACATCCCCTGGAACAAAATGGCCGGCATGCGGGACGTGCTTATCCACGATTATATGGGCGTTGATTTGAAGACCGTCTGGAAAGTCGCTCATGAACGGTTGCCGGAGTTAAAGCCCTTGTTCAAAGGGCTAAGCCTTAAAAAAAGAGATTGAAATCAAATCGCAATTACCCCTCATGAATTTCCCAATTCCGCCGATTCTGCCAAGGACAAACATAGCGCAGCGGAATGCAATATCAGCGATTTTCAAGAAGCTAAAAGTCAGCAAATGATTTGCCTTCCAGGTAGTCAGGGAAGGCATAGATTCCAGTAACCTGCATCCAGCAACCCTGCTTCCTCGACCACTCTGGTAATCGGACAGCAGTAACACATGCCTGTGACAACGTACCTATTGATCTTGTATTGGCTCCTGGCTCTACCCAGCGATGCTCCTGGAGGAGGCCATCGTAGATATCATCAACTGTGCTGAATGAGCTGGCTTGCAGCACTTTTCCCCACTCAGCATCAGTGCATGAACCCTCATAGACGACCGACTTTGGATCAAAACCCAAGTCTTCTATATGTGGCGGTAGCAGTGATCTGGTTTAACTTCGCTGCAAAGGAGAACAAACCCATCTTTAAATAAGGTGTCTTGCTCCGCTGCCTCGTAAAGCCTCAAAGAATTCTCTGGCCGTTTTCTTAGTAAAACCAATGGTGTATATGGTCACTGGGAGCCTCACAGTGGGAGTGAAAGTTGATTGATTCCCACCCCTGCTCTCTCCTTCCAAAGCTCTTCATAAGTTTGAATTTGACCACTGCCACGAATATGCAAGATTTGAACACCTTCTCGCCGCAAACTCTCGCCAACCAACAAGTTGCGGTGGCAAGAGGAAGGATCCTCTTCAGCACACATCACACAGATACGATACTTCTTCAAACCTTCCAAAAGCCGACTGATTCCATGTTGAAACGACTCTTTACTTTGCATTGACTGATAGTCCGGTTTACCTGTTTGCGGATTGTAGCAATCTGGGTCACCAGGACGACCTCCCAACACATCGCCTAGATAGAGATATTGAATTCCTACTACTTTCAGAATCTGCTCCAAATCATGCGGATTTGTATAAGGCCCAGGGACTACCAGGATTACTTCGTACATCCACGAGAACCTTAATTTCGGTCTGAGTCAGCAACCGTACAAATGTGTCAGGTGAGTGATTGCTGTGGCCTATCGTGTAGATATTACTATCCATCTCGCTAAGCTACCTTTCCCCCAACCAATAAAATAGCATAAGTACCGCTCTTAAGCGACCTACCAAGCAGGATTCGAATTGGTTTTGAATTGAGTGAAGTAGGAACAGTAGAAGATTGCAATTTCAAAATCAATGGTTCCCCCATAACATATTCGAACCAGTTCGCACATTCTGCCGTTTTGAGGTACATCTGAACTATTTCAGAAGTATCCACACTTCTATAGAAGAAAGCCCAACGCTCAGCTTAACCGGCTGGCAATGGAGCGCAGCGGAACTGCCAGTCTGAGTTGATGCGGTGGTTAGGGGCCATTTTACGAACCAGATGTATCATGAGTACAAATGCTACTCATAGTCTGTAGACTTTTAGACATCTTTTGTCGATATTCTTGCCATGAATAGAGATCCCAAAACAACCCTTGGTGAGAACATCTGGCGTCTCCGAAAAAATGCCGGCTGGTCACAAGAAGAACTTGCTGAAGCTTGCGGTCTTCACCGAACCTATATCGGTGCAATTGAACGTGGTGAGCGAAATGTGAGCCTTCAGAATATTGTGGAGATCGCTCGTGCGTTAGGGGTGACTGCTTCCGATCTTGTGGAGGGAATTTCGTGATGCCGTCACCATATAGAGGGCTGAAACCCAATCGATGGCTCGAAATAACAAAAAAGTTATTGGACAACCACCCTCTCGCCCAAGATGAAATAGTTGATGTAGTTCTCTCGGTGTGGAAATCGATATTTGACTCCAAAATGGGTACAAAGGGATTCCGTATTGGCAAAGACATATTTCCGAAGCCACAAATAATGGGTTTCTTTTTGCATGAGCTCATTCCCCTCGAACTAGCAGCGCGATATCCTAATAAATGGCGAGGAGAAAAAAATACATCTGACAAGGACATTGTTTATATACCTGACGATAGATACTCCATTGAAGTCAAGACATCTTCGGACCCAAACCATATTTACGGTAATCGAAGTTACGCCCAGGCAACTCCATCGAAAGGAAAGAAAGCAAAATCTGGATATTATTTGGCGGTAAATTTTGAGAAATTTTCAAAGACAATTAAATACCCCCACATTAGGCTCATACGTTTCGGGTGGCTCGATTCCGAAGATTGGATGGGGCAAAAAGCTCCTACAGGCCAACAATCTCGATTACCAACCGAAGTAGAGAACAATAAGCTTCTGGAACTCTATCGGAAACCTTAAAAAAGCTTCATTTGACTCTGTGCGATTCGTCTCTTCTTTTTAAACGATTCAAATCTATCAACTGCTAGTTGGCAATATTCTGTTTTTAATTCAATTCCAATAAAGAGCCGCCCCAACCCATACGCAGCTATCCCTGCAGAAACTGAACCAGCAAAAGGATCAATTATCATATCCGCTTGCATAGAAGATGTTTTAATTATTCTTTCTACTACCCCAAGTGGGAATTGGGCTGGGTGCCCTGTGCGTTCCTTCGAACTGCGTTTGATTCCAGTAGTGACTTTTGGAAACTCCCATACGTCTGATGGATTCTTCCCAAGCGGATTACATCTATATTTACCGTCCTTTTTTTGATTAGGGTATTTTACGTTCGGATCACGGATTTCATCGAGGTTGAACGTGTAGTTTTTTGGATTTTTAACATAAAACAGCCACTTCTCATTACGAGGGCTTAAGTGTCGTTTTGTGGAGACTCCAGCTCCATAATGCCAGACAACTTCCTGCAAAAGATAGAATTTTGATTTATTCCACAATAAGTAAGGAATAGGCACGCACAAACCCTTTTGAGGCACCTCCAAATAGCCGACATTTAGCCAAAATGACCCGTATTCTTTGGTTATTTCATAAATCTTGTCCATCCATTTCTCGCACCATTTTATGTAATCCTCGACATCCAATGGGCTTTCGTACTCCTTTCCAATATTGTAAGGAGGAGAGGTTAAAGTTAAATCTACCTGAATTTCATTATCAGCCATTTTTTCAAGGAATTCTGTTGAATCCCCTTGATATAAAATAAAACCATTATCTGAATAAAATGGCTTACCAATTGCGCGGTGAAGTGATTTTTCAACTACCAAATGTTTTTCATCGAGCTTTTGTTTTAAATCGATTGGAAATGGACACAGAAGAGAAGATGGTGCTATAGCCGTGGGTTTGTGTTTATCGATCCCATTCGCCACATATGTGTTATACTCTTTGGTAGCGATTTTACGGGATCTATCCTCTGGTATTCCAATTTGCATATCTTATCCCTTGGTTTGTACGTAGAAAATTTTAAAAATGCTTATCCTAAGAATACCATCTGGGAAAACTCCTAACCGTTGCTTATCAGGCCGATATGCCTTGATAAACCGCTTATTAGATTGAATGAATTTTCTGGCAAATTTGCCCCATGCCTGTTATCAATAAAGCGCAGTTATTTTAACAGGGAATAGGAACAGATGTCAACATCAGAAAAACGTAAATTGCTGGATGAAACAAGTGAAATTATGCGTTATGCCACTACTCAATCCACATGGAACGGGCATACTGCGACCGGGTTAAATTTTCTCCGTCCCGTTTTTCCCTTGTTCGGAGAAAAGCAGAAAAATGAATTCGTCCCAATTAACGCCCAATTAACACGTATTAAATCATAAAATGGAGTGATTATCATGGGCGATCTCCCCATGATACGGTAAATCATAAACGACATTCCCTTGAGCAGGAATGAAAATCACGTTACTTCGAGGAGTCAGAAAATGCACACAGAATATTCACAGTTATGCTTTACCGGCGCATCAAAATATGTGCTGGATGAAGAACTTGCAAAAATTGTAAACATCTCCATGGCTCTTGAAATGCCTCTTCTTCTGAAGGGTGAGCCGGGAACAGGAAAAACCATGTTGGCCCATGCAATTGCTGAGGCGCTGAAAATGAGGCTCATTGCGCTGAATGTGAAATCAAGCATGAAACTTATCGAAGCCCTCTATCAGTATGACACATTAACCAGACTGAACGACAGCCGGTTCGGGGACTCAAAGCGGGATGTAAGCGACATTGAAGAGTACATCAAAATGGGGAAAATAGGGCAATCCTTTGTTTCAGAAGAAAGGGTGGTGCTGCTGATTGATGAGATAGACAAGGCCGACACTGATTTCCAGGACGATATGCTGGATGTGCTTGATCAGATGGAGTTTGACATCATTGAAATTGACAAAACCATAAGAGCGAAAAACAGACCTGTGATCATCATCACCTCAAATGCCAAAAAAGACCTCTCGGACCCCTTCCTTGGCCGATGCAATTTCCACCACATCGCCTTCCCCGATCAAGAAATGATGAGAAAAATCGTGACCGTTCATTTCCCTGATATCAGCAAGAGTTTGCTTGATAGCGCCGTAAATGCCTTCTATCGTGTGAGGGATATCCGGGGGGTGGAAAAGAAGCCTGCTACCCGCGAGCTTATCAATTGGATAAGGGCTCTCCGATCTGACCCTGATTTCAATATCAAAGACCTTGTAAGAGGCGATGTCCCTTTTCCGGGAGTCCTTTTTAAGAAAAGTCAGGATTATGCAGTGGCCCAGAACGCTGTGGCTCTGTTTAAAATATAGACTATGTTTACAGAGTTCTTCTATACCTTAAGGGAAGCAGGAATCCCGGTATCTCCCACATCCTTTCTGAGGCTTCAGAAAGCCCTGAGTATGGGGATTATCGTCTCCATTGATGATTTTTACAGCGCTGCCCGCTCAATACTGGTTAAGAGCGAAAGATACTTTGATCTCTATGATCAGGTTTTCGCCCATCAATTTGAGGGCGAGGAGCTGAAAGACCCAACCGAATTTGAGCTTTCTGAAATTGCCAGGGCAATGCTCGATCAATGGCTCAAGAATCCTCTTGAGCTTGCCGAAGCTCTCGGGGTTGATGAAAAAGAGCTGTCCAGGATGACTCCGGAGGAATTGATCAAGTACTTCCTCGATCGCTTGAAGGAGCAGACCGAGGCCCATCATGGCGGCAGCAGGTGGATAGGCACAGGAGGCACTTCGCCTGTCGGGCATTCCGGATACCACCCCGGAGGGATGAGGGTTGGAGGAGTCTCGCACAATAAATCCGCCGTTAAGGTGGCAATGGATCGAAGATACCGTGACTATTCCCAGGACGGCCCCCTTACACAGTCGCAGATGGGCGAAGCATTAAAAAGGCTCAGGAACATGGTTCCGGTTGGCCCCAAAGACCGGGTTAATGTTGACAAAACCATCTATCAGACGATGAAAAACGCCGGAGAAATCGAAGTCGTTTTTGATCGGCGTCTTAAAGACCGCCTGAAGGTGATTCTGGCAATTGATAACGGCGGATGGTCCATGGAACCTTATATCGAGATAGTTCAGACGCTCTTTAACTATGCCAGGGCCCAGTTCAAAGACCTTAAAATTTTTTTCTTTCATAACACTATCTACGACAAACTCTGGGAAGATCCGCCAAGATGCAGCAAGCCCTTTCCCGTTGATGAACTTGCGCGACTTGACCCTGATGCAAGGCTTGTTGTAGTAGGGGATGCGAGCATGGCCCCCTATGAGCTTACGAAAACCGGCGGTTCCATTCATTTTGAAGAGATATCAAGAAGGCCAAGCATCGAGAGACTCCGCTTTATCAGCAAGACTTTTCGCCATTCCGTCTGGCTTAACCCAAAGCTCGAAATAGAATGGCCCTATACCGGCACCATTCCCATCATTCGTGAAATATTTCCCATGTTTGAGCTGACTCTGGATGGGCTTGAGAAAGCGGTGAAACGGATGATGAGCAAGAACTGATACTTAATTCTGAGGATTTGGGTTCATCATGAGAAATATCCTCGAAAGCAAAATCAGGAATATCCCCCGGGCGCCAGGTGTCTATATCATGAGGGACAAAGAGGGGGAAGTTATCTATGTCGGTAAAGCAAGGGATTTGAAAAGCCGTGTACATGCATACTTTGGGGGAACAGATTCGAGATTCATGATACCTTTTCTTGTCTCCAGGATTCATGATGTGGAGTTTATCACTACGGAGACGGAAAAGGAGGCCCTGATCCTCGAGAACAATCTCATCAAAGAACACCGGCCCAGATACAATATCAATTTTAGAGATGATAAGGCTTATTTCAATATCAGGATCAATCTGAATGATCCCTTCCCCCGTTTTCAACTTGTCAGGCGGCCACAAAAAGACGGGGCCAGATATTTCGGCCCCTATCCTTCCAGCGCCTCGGCAAAAGAAACGCTCCATTTTCTCCAGCAGATATTTCCCATCCGTACCTGCCGGGACCGGGAATTGAAGAGTCGAAAGAGAGCCTGCCTGGAGTATCAGATGAAAAGGTGTCTTGCCCCCTGCCTCGGTCTCGCCGGCATTATGAGCGAGGCGTACCGGCAACTGGCAAAAGATGGAGCGGCCTTTCTTGAAGGTCGGGAAAATAAATTGATCGCCGACCTCCATTTTAGGATGAATGCCGCTGCGGAGCGCTTAAACTTTGAGGAAGCCGCCATCCTGAGAGACAGGATAGCGGCCATCAAGAGGACCCTTGAAAAGCAGCGGATTGTCTCCATGTCATTTAAAGATCAGGATGTCTTCGGTCTCTACCGGGAAGGGAACCTGACCCAGATATGCGTCCTTTACATCCGAAAGGGTAAGCTTATCGGGAAAAAGGCATTCCCCCTTTTTAAGATAAGGGCCGGCATTGAGACCTCAGAGATACTCTCATCGCTTCTAAAACAGTACTATGATGGAGAGGCTTTTATCCCCGGGGAGATTATTGTTCCTGATGATATGGAAGACAGGGCAGTTATAGAGGAATGGCTTGCGGAAAAAAGGGGGAAAACAGCATCAGTTGTAACGCCTAAAAGAGGGCAGGGGATGGACATTCTCCGTATCGCCCGGCGCAATGCCGAAAATATATTCAAGACGGAATACTTGTCCACCGATAAATCGGAGGAGACAATCAGGACACTTGCCGAAATTCTTCATCTGAGGAAACCGCCGGAGCGGATAGAATGCTTTGATATCTCTGATATTGGCGGTCAGTATGCCGTTGGTTCCATGGTGACCTTTGCAGCGGGTAGTCCCTGGAAGGGGGGATACAAACGCTTCAAGATCAAAACAGTTACCGGCGCCGATGATTACGGCATGATGTATGAAGTCTTGAGACGGCGGTACAGGAACAGAGAAAATCTTCCTGATCTGATAATGGTTGATGGGGGGAAAGGTCATCTCGGGGTAGCGGTTTCTGTGTTGCGGGATTTGGGTATAGAGGGGATTGATATAATCAGCCTGGCCAAGGGGGAAAAGGGAGACAGAGTTTATCTCCCCGGCAGAAAAGACCCCCTTTACCTTTCAAGGTGGCCTGCCTGCCTCTTTTTACTCCAGAGGGTAAGGGATGAGGCCCATCGCTTTGCTATCTCCTACCACCGTAATTTGAAAGAAAAAGGTGATTTTCAATCTGTCCTTGATGAGATTCCCGGTATCGGCGGGGATAGAAAAAAGGTGTTACTCACCTTTTTTGGTGACATAAAAAAGATCAAAGAGGCCTCGGTAGAGGCGCTGCAACAGGTTGACGGAATCGGTAAGCACACAGCGGAAAAGATACATACCTTTCTACGGGGTTATTGAGAGCGGATGAAAAGGAGTCTCTATGAAAAACAGGGTTACTGAGATATTGGGCTCAAAATACCCGATTATCTTGGGGGCAATGCGGTTTATTACACTTGGGAAAATGGCGGCTGCTGTTTCAAACAGTGGAGGCTTCGGCATAATAGCTGCCTCAGGAATGGAAGCAGAGCCTTTGAGAAAAGAGATCAGAAAAGCCCGTGAATTGACGGATAAAGCCATCGGTATAAACATCCCTGTCTACAGGCCCAATGCATTTGAGGCCCTGGAGATAGCGATTGAAGAAGGGATAAAGACGATCACCACCTCGGCTGGTGATGCCGGTAAACTCATAAAGAGGATTAAAGAGGCAGGGATTAAGGTGTTGCACCTGGCCCCTACAGTAGAGTTGGCAAAAAAGGCGGAGGATGCGGGGGTAGATGCTGTTATTGCCGTGGGAACAGAGGCGGGGGGACACGTGGGACGTGATGACGTGAGCACCTTGACGCTCATCCCCCAGGCAGTAGATGCGGTCAGGATACCGGTGGTTGCAGCAGGAGGCATAGGTGATGCGCGTGGTTGGATAGCGGTACATGCGCTTGGCGCCGAGGGCATCCAGATGGGCACCCGTTTTCTTGCCACAGAAGAGTGTCCTGTTTCTAAAGTATATAAACAGGCGATTATAGATGCCAGAGACAACAGCACAATGATTGCGGCCAGAAAGGGGTTTCCTCTCAGGGCATTGAGAAATAATGCGGTTATGGCTATTCGTGAAATGGAGGAAACGGGGGCCGGTTTAAAGGAGATTAATGCCTTTGCGGATAGGTTGTTCCATACCGGCGGAGATGACCCCGACAACAAGATTATGGTAGCAGGACAGGTAGCGGGATTGATAAGGGAAGTTATCAGCATTGAAGAACTTACGCGAGAGATGGTCGAAGGGGCAAAAAGGCTGTCTTCTGAGCTGGCTGGAACATTTGAGTCATAAACATCATGGAGAGCATAGCATAAGGAGGAAGAGATGATGGAATGGGAATTCGTATTATTTGAAAAAGAGGATGGCATTGGCACGATCACGTTAAATCGCCCGGAAAAATACAACGCCTTAGGCGGCAATATGCGGCAGGAGATATTGGCAGCCCTTGAACTTGCCTCCTCTGATGGCGATGTGCGTGTGATAGTGATTACAGGGGCGGGAAAGGCTTTCTGCGCTGGAGGAGATGTGGATGAATTTGTCTCCGGCAGTACAAAAGCCCTTTCAAATACCGCTACCAGCGAACGGCCTGTCATGAACAAGATCGTTCTTTTGATCAACTCCGTCGAAAAACCGGTTATTGCCGCTGTAAATGGGGTGGCGGCGGGCGGTGGGTGCAACCTTGCGCTCTCCTGTGATATCCGGATCGCAAGTGACCGCGCTCGATTTTCCGAGGTCTTTGTCAAACGAGGGGTACATCCTGATTGGGGAGGCATATGGTTTTTGCCCAGGCTGGTTGGCTATGCCAAGGCAGCGGAACTGATTTTCACTGGAGACCTGATAGATGCTGAAGAAGCACTGCGGATTGGTATTGTCAATAAGGTGGTGCCCCACGATAATCTTAGAGAGGTCACAAAAGAACTGGCCCGGAAAATGGCCAGGAACGCCCCGATACCGATAGCCCTGGCAAAGAGAGGGCTTCAGAATTTTTATAAGATGGACCTGGCTCAGGCAGTGGATTACGAAGTGATGACCCTTGGTGTGTGCTGGAATAGTGAAGATAGGGTTGAGGGTATGAAGTCGTTTATTGAAAAAAGGGAACCGGCGTTTAAAGGAAGATAGCCTGCGACCCCCTCCCTTATCGCCTCGGCGTCCGGAAGATGTAGATGTGGTGGGGATAAGTTTTTCCGTGGGAGGTAATGGAGTAATAAGATGACACAACCCAAACTGGTCGAGACGATGAGTAAACCAGAGTTCTACCCCCACATGCCGGAGAGGGTTGAATTAATCCAGACCCATGCCTCATACATATTTATCGCGGGGGATTATGTATACAAGGTCAAAAAGGCCGTTGATTTTGGTTTTCTTGATTTTACCGATCTCGATAAGAGGGGGTATTTCTGTCATGAAGAACTGAGGCTCAACCAGAGGCTGGCCCCGGATACGTATCTTGAGGTTGTCGAAATAGGTGAGGATGCTGGTGGCAACATCGTTCTGGGGAAGGGGGAGCGTATTGTTGAATATGCCGTCAAGATGAGAAAACTCCCGCAGGAGAGGATGTTGAAAAAACTACTTGCCGCGGGGGAGGTGGATGTTTCCATCATGGAGGCCATCGCCAGGAAACTGGCAGACTTCCACAGGAGGGCAGCGACGGGGGACAGGATCAATCTAACAGGAGGGCCAGAGACGATCCGCCGCAACCACGAGGAAAATTTTGCCCAGACAAAACCCTATCTCGAGATAACCATCCCTGAATATAAGTACAGGTTTATCGAATTCTACGTCTACGACTTTATGGGCAAGAAGGAGTCCCTTTTCAGAAAAAGGGTGGCAAACCATAGAATCAGGGATTGTCATGGAGACCTGCACATTGAACATATCTGCATCACCGACGGCATTATCATCTTTGACTGTATCGAGTTTAACGAACGGTTCAGATTTGAGGATGTAGCTGCCGAAGTGGCCTTTCTCGCGATGGATTTAGACTACAACGGCTATCCGGAGCACGCCGATGCCTTTGTGAGAACCTATGTCGGATATTCTGCTGACACAGATATCCTTACCCTTCTCAATTTTTACAAGTGCTACTACGCCTATGTGCGGGGTAAGGTTACGAGCTTCCTGATAGATGAAAAGAGCATACAAGAGGAAAAACGTCGGGAAGCGGTGGAGGCCGCCTCCCGCTATTTTGATCTGGCTTACGCATATTCCTCCCGCCTGGAAAAGCCGACCCTGATCCTGATGGCAGGACTGATGGGAACGGGAAAAAGCGTCCTGGCCAGGAATATCGCCCCCTACCTTGGCGCCGAGGTCATTCGCACCGATGTTCTGCGTAAGGAAATTTTCCACCTCATGCCTACGGAACGCCACTACGAAGATTTCGGCAAGGGTATATATTCTGATGATATCTCCCGGAGAACTTATGAAGAGGCACTTGCCATGGCATGTGAAAAGCTTCAGGAGGGCAGATCAGTCATTATTGATGCTTCCTACAAAAGAAGGGAGGAACGAATGAAGGCAGTTAGAGCCGCACAGAGGGCACTGGCCGACTTCTTTGTCATTGAGTGTATCTGCCCGGAAGAGGTTATTGCCGAGCGTCTCCATTTGCGGACGTCTGATCCGGAGGAGGTGTCGGACGGCCGGTGGGAGCTTTTCCAGCTCCAAAAGGGTGATTTTGAGGAGATTACAGAGACTCCGGAAAGGAATCACCTCGTAATAGATACCTCTCTGAAACCGGAAGAATGCGCACAAAGGACTATCTGGCGGATAAAGAGGTACGGTGTAGGGGTTTAAAAAGCGTTAATCTCAGACTTCATAGGAAGCCTCCCAATCAGACCGCCTGATTCCTCATGCATATCCTTCCATGATCTCTTTCAGCATCATCCGGTCCACATCCCGCCCCACCAGCGGACCCTGGTTCAAAACGGGGAAGTGTTCTTCAAACGGTGGCCTGTCATTCCGGTATATGACGCCGAGGGGGATTTGCTCCCCCCACTGATCGGCCGCCTTAATTGCTGCTCCCCAGTCTGCCGGGTTGTAATCCGAGGGTAACTGATAACACCGCTTCTTGTACCAGGCAAAGGTATTAACCTTATTGAAAGAAATACAGGGCTGTAGCACATCAATAAGAGAAAAGCCGCGATGCGCTATCGCCTGCTGAATTAAATCCGAAAGGTGATCAGGCAGTCCGGTAAAAGCCCGTGCGACAAAGCCGGCGTGCATAGCAACGGCTACAGCAACGGGGTTAAACGGGGTCGAGGCTACACCGCCAGGTTGAGCCTTGGTAACAAATCCTTCCTCCGAAGTGGGGCTGGACTGTCCCTTGGTCAGGCCATACACCTGGTTATTGTGAACCAGCAGCGTCAGGTCAATATTGCGACGTATGGCTGCCAGAAAATGGTTTCCCCCTTCTCCATAATTGCACCCATCTCCACTCTCAACGATGACAGTGAGTCGGGGGTTGGCGAGTTTAGCGCCCGTTGCCACAGGCAGAGATCGGCCATGCAGACCATTGAAGACATTAGCATTCAGGTAGTGAGGCGCTTTGGCTGCCTGTCCGATACCGGAGACAAAGAGCGCCTGATGAGGCTCTAACTGGCTGGCTGTTAGGGCCTCTTTCACTGCCTTCAAAATGGAGAAGTTTCCACAACCTGGACACCATGCTGTCTCATACGTTCCATAATCGGCGATTGTTACCATTGTTATCCTCACTATGGGTTAAATCTATTTCGTAAGTTCCCGAAGGATGTATTCTGGCGTAATGGGTAGGCCATCGTACCTTAGAATTTGCTTCTCAATCAGAAAGCCACTCTCTCGTCTGATCAATCCCGCCAGTTGCCCGGTAGCATTTCCTTCTAAAGAAACCACCTCCCGGGCACCCTGCAGATAATCCATAAACTGTTCAGACACCAGGGGCCAAATCTGCGAAAAGTGGAGAGTAGACACATTTTTCCCAGTATGCCTCATCTGAGAGGCTGCTTTTAAAACTGCACCCTTCGTTGATCCCCATGATACCATAAGGAGGTCTGGTCTTTTATCCCCTTCCATCTGCGGGGGGATCGCCTCCGCCCTTATTCCTTTTCCCTTTTTGAGACGCTTTTCCACCATCCGTTGGCGCACCGTCAGGTCCTCGGTAAGATGGCCGTCCTCGGTATGCTCATCGCTATCGGCAACAACAAGCTGCATAGATATCCCCGGCAGCAACCGCGGAGATATGCCGTTATCCGTCAGGGCATAGCGTTGATAGGGGGAAGATGACGAGGCCGGATCGGAACCGGGGCTTACAGGGGACAGGTTTTCAACGTCAAAGGGCGCCACGGCTCGATAGGAGTCGGCGAGAAACTGGTCGGTCAAGATAAAGATCGGTCCCTGGTATCGTTCCGCCAGCTCGAATGCCCTGTATGTCAGGTGGAAGCATTCTTCCACCGTGCCGGGGGCAAGAATGGCGCGAGGGAATTCTCCATGACCGGCGTAGAGAACAAAATTCAGGTCCGCCTGTTCGGTGCGTGTAGGAAGTCCGGTGGCCGGCGCCGGGCGTTGGGCTACCACGATAACAACAGGGGTTTCGGTCATCGCCGCCAGGCTCACCCCCTCGACCATTAAGGCGAAGCCGCCTCCGGAAGTGCTCACCATACTCGGCGCACCGGCAAAAGACGCCCCAAGGGCCATATTGATGGCGGCAATTTCATCCTCCGCCTGTTCCACGATCGAACCCATCCTTTCGGCCCAGCCTGCCAGGGCGATTCCTATAGAGGTTGACGGGGTCATCGGATAGAAAGAGTAAAATTTCAATCCGGCGGAAAGCGCCCCCAGGGCAATCGCCTCGTTTCCGTTCATGATCAGGCGTTTCGGGGGATCGGAGACAGGTGGGAGTTTCGAAAAGGATACGGACCGGCCCGTTGTCCAGCGAAAGGCGTTACTCAGCGCCAAGCGATTTTCCTCAGCGGTCTTCTGGTCCATCTTGCCGAAGAACTTATCCATTGTCCCGGCGATTGATTCTTCGGTAAGACCAATGATGGAACCAACAACACCAAGGGCGGCGATATTCAAGAACCCCTGTTTGGCCAATTCCTTGAAAGGCACCCTGAGGGAGACGTCATCGGAGATGCCAAACGCCTCATCGGCAATAATAATCCCATCAGGGGAGATTTCATGGCGGTGCAACGTCATTGTCTCCTCATTGAGAGCCACAAGAATATCTATCGTTTCCAGTGGGGCAATTACCCTATCGGCGCCTGCATGGATAGTGTATGTGTTGTGACCGCCGCGAATCCTGGAGTGGTAGCTCTGGGTCACGACAATTGAATAGCCGCTGCGCACCAGACTTTTGGCGAGTATCTGTCCTATTGTCACCAGACCCTGGCCTGCCTCTCCCCCGATGAGCAAGTTAACGCTGTTTCTGTTCATGGTATTTCATCCCTCGCTGTTATAGCAAACGACAGAAATAAATTTAAAAGTTATTAAATACCATCAGGCTGACTCGCTCTTTCACAAAATGACATTTGAATATTAGTTACTAACCCCCATGCCCGGCGCGGGCACAACAAAGCATGAAAATTATCAAGTAGTTGGATTTATTTTCATATAAAGTCGTAAGGTTAGAGATTATTTTGGCAGAATATTTTTTGCTGTCTCCGGGATCCCTTTACAGTAAATCGTTTGCGGAGATTTTTTTCAAATCTAACTTTAAGAAAATTCTCCAAAACTTATTTGGTTCCGGCTTCGCCGGGTTAGGAGTAAGCAAACAAATGCTGTCTTCACCTACAAAGCAACAAGCGTGGTGGATGAAAAATTTTGAGGATTTGCGTTTGAAATGATGGATCTAACGTAAAGATCAGCCAGAACCGGGTTTCCAGGCGATTGGCTGCATCGACTTGTTGGCTGATTCTTCAAGGTTTTGTCTCAAATTTACGCTTCAATATTTCGTAGATTTCTCTTTGTTCAGATTTCGAGAGCTTTCTGATTTTCGCTACGATGTTTAGAGCGGTCTCACTGGGTGGCTGTAGGTTTGCTTTGCCTTGATTGCAGGCAGAACAGGAGACCCGGAGATTGTCCTTATCATCGGTGCCACCTTGGCTTATGGGAATTATATGATCAATGTGTAGCCTTACCTTACGGTGCGGATTAAAGGGATCGGTGTCGCCCGGACCGGCGCCGCAAAGCTGGCAGGTGAACCCGTTACGTTCAAGTATCTCGTTTCGTAGTTGAGGGCTGATGGTTCGTGCAATGACCAGCATTTGGTCAAGGGCCTCTAATATGTATTCGCCGGGTTTCAAGTCTGCTCTGTCTATGTGAGTTTTGATCTGAAACCCTTCCTCATCGCGTAGCTCTCGTATTCGGCGACCGTACTCGCTGACACCGGCAACCTTGCGGAGTTGCTGGGTCGTCAAAACCTTTCCGACATTGGATAGAAAGTGCTCTCTCAGCTTGTCTCGTGCACCCACAGCTACTCCTTTTCAGCAAACCGCTGAAGGCGTCTCATAAGAGCGGTTTCATCTTTTGTTTGACATTGCCAAATAACGAGCACAGACCAACCTTCTTTCTTCAATTCGCGGAGGTTCCGGCGGTCTCTTGCCATATTCCCATCGATCTTTTTATCCCAGAAAACCCTGTTAGTTTCCGGCCTTGCCGCTCTCGGACAACCTTTGTGCCCATGCCAAAAGCAACCGTGGACAAAGACCGCTTTCTTTTGGCCTCGAATCACCATGTCAGGTGTGCCTGATAATCTCCTTACGTTTCCCCGAAATCGTATTCCGAGATTTCTAAGACAGCGTCGTACCAACTTCTCGGGTAGAGTGTGACACCCTTTGATACTCGCCATAATCTGTTTCCGTTTTTGCTCCGTAAACCTGTCCATCAGCTGTCGCTTTCCTGCTCGTAAACAGGGAAAGGACGCAGTCCGCAACTCTGGCGGCGAGCATCGGCGGGACGGCGTTGCCTATCTGTTTTGCGATTTCAATTTTGGTGCCTACAAACCTGAACGAGTCGGGGAATGATTGGAGTCGCGCTGCCTCGCGGTGAGTAATAGGGCGGTGTTGACTTGGATGCAAATAGCGCCCTTTTTCCGGCTTAAAGAACTCGGTACGTATGGTGAAGGCAGGTCTGTCCCACCAGAGCCTGCCGAAAAGGTCGGTACCGCCTTGTGTTTTGCGAATCCAGCAGGGGGGCGTGATTTCGGGTGCACGTCTTTGAAGATCAAAACGATTCATTCCTTCTTTGGGAATCGTCTTGTATCTCTCCAAACTCAAGGATGTCGGCGTTCTTCCGAAGTGCAAATCCAAAGGCGGCTGTACCTGCCGGATTTCCGTGCCGACCGGTTCGGGAAGATCGCCGATCGCGGTCCGAACCGTTCGCCAAGGCTGTACCTGAGAAATATGCTTATTAAATTCGTCGGTAAAAAGAAGGCCCGTTTCCAGCCCTTCAGGCCTTCGATGTGTTTTCTTGGGCGGGAAAAACTTTGATGGGTCGGTAAACTTGCAACCGACAATAAATGCCCGCCAGCGGGTTTGAGGAACTCCGTAATCGGCAGCACAAAGTTTCGCCCAGGACAACTTGAAACCGAGAGATCGGGCAGCAACAACTATCTCGTCATGTTCCTCAGACCCGAGCAATTGAGGAACATTTTCCATTACAAAAACCTGTGCGCCGGTATGTTCCACAATTTGGAGATAAGGACGCCAAAGCTGTTTTCTATAGTCGTCCTTCCGTTGTTTATTTAGAAGGCTGAAACCTTGGCAGGGCGGTCCTCCAATAACCACATCGGCTTTCGGTATCTCACTAATGCGGTTCTCAACTATTTCCAATATGTCGTCGGTTGTGCAGTGACATCCGAAATTGGCCGCATACGTTTTTGCGGCATAAGCGTTAAAGTCGTTTGCCCAGACAGGTACAAATACCTGTCCGAAGAACTGTGAAAAACCAAGTGTAAGACCGCCTGCGCCGCAGAACAGGTCTACCAGTCTATAACTGGGGCCGGCATCGCGTAGTAACCCTGCCTGCCTTAGAGAATATACCGATTCATCGTCAGATAGCGGGTAGAGTCGAGCAGATGTTTTAGTTTTTTTGGTCATGTTTATATTATGCCTGTTTCTGAGCCTGTAAGCAATAAATTAATGATTTATATGTCATCATTTCGCCAGCCAACAAGTTATTCTATAGTTTCCGAATAACTCCACAACTCAAGAAGTTCTTTTTGGGCTATAGACAACGATCATTTATTAGTTATCTTTGTACCCGCAGTCTACCCCACTCATATCCCATTGATACTATTTAAGAAGGATACTTAACATTACAACGCCGGTAATTATTGTTCATGAAGGGTGATCCTTCAGCCATTTTTTCTTATGAGAGTTTCTGGATTTTTCTTTGTTACGCTGCTGCTTCATAAACCAGGCGATCACGTCTTGAGGGTTCCAGGTGATTCTCGGGAGAACTACCTCCAGGAGCCTTCGGATCTCAGGAACTGTAGCCGACACACATTTTTTCCCCCCATTGCCGCTGTACGGCTTTCAGGAATGCAAGGGCAAGCATGGAGAGGGTGATATGGTGATACCAGCCCCGATATTTCGTCAGTTCATAATGGTCGAGCCCGACTTCACCCTTGGCCAGCTTGAAGTCCACCTCGATGCTCCAGCGCTGACATCCTGCCCAAGCCATTTCGGAGATGGAGACGGTCTCCGGGGCGTTGGACAGGTAAAACTTGATCTCCCTATCTCCTGTTTGCAGAGATCTCCGGATCATCAGCCAGGAAGCCGGTCCCGGTTCCCCGTTCCGTTTCTCAAAGACCCGCAGGCGAGCGAATTCAAACTCCCTCGGTCCCTTGTCCCCTTCACGCAGACAGATGCGCTGCCATTGATGGTCAGGAATAGAAGAGACGAGAGACGATGCAGTCACGGCAGGCGGAGATCCCTCCGTCGGTTTCGGATGCTTCGGTTTTCTTCCCCGTCTGTTCTCCATAACCGGTGGTACTTTCCAGGCAGGGTCGTCCGTCCAGACATGGGTGTCGTAATAGACTTCGAAACAATACCATTTGCCCAGTTCCGCAACGTGTTTCCGAAACTCATGCGCATCCCCGTAAGCGCAGTCCCCGCTGACCCACTGAAAAAGCATAAGGCCTCTTTCATGGGCCCTGTCCAGCATCTCCATGGCCAGCTCAATCTTCGTCTTGAATCGAACATCTTGAGGAATGCCCGCTCTTTTCCTTCTACCGGCGGCGGTCTCCTCAAACCACTGAGACAAAATATACGGCTCCTCGCTATTTCGTGTGGGTTACTGATATTAATAAAATCAGATAGTAATGAAAATTATGCATAGCATTTGGAGCCATTTATGCCTGTTAATTTACGGCCCATAATGGGCCTACAATAACTGATAGCTCCATAATTACAGGATGTTATATCAAATTACGCACAAAAGATTGGTAACGTTCAAAAGTTGAGGCAAACCTTTTTTTATAAACTTTTTTATCGCATC
>MNZP01000022.1 GCA_001873675.1 Syntrophaceae bacterium CG2_30_49_12
GTGACATAATTGTGCAGTGGGTTTTGTATTTTTCCTTTGGTTTTCCGGGCATCCAGGTGTAGGGCATATCTAAATCCTCCGTAATATTAAGTAGTTACGGAAAATTGCCCACTAAATGCCTGAAATGTCAAGTAAAATCTTTATAAGGATGCAAATTTTTTTCACAAAAAACCAAACGAATACTTTGAACCAAAATTTAACCGTTTATGCGTTTATGCAAAATCCTAACCGGACATTGCTGAAATCTCTTGACAGATTTTTCGCAACTATTTGCTCTTTTCTTTCCGTATATCACGTCAATTTTAAGATTATGAAGAAATCGGAGGATTCCATAGCTGGCTATCCCTCTCAACTCCCCTTTTTCTTACGGCAAATTCAAATTCCTTATTTTTTGCCTTGTCGTTTCTTAAGGTCTGAAACATTTGGCATGAATTCGCCTTTTCGCTATTCCCCTCTCCTTCATCCCACGGCGATGAGTTCTCTTGTCAATGCCGTGATCAAGTCTGCCGACGGTCTGTCTCTGTAAACCCCGTATTCCGGCCCCCAGATGGGGTCCATCCCGCGGAGGAAACAGTAATACACCCCCCCGAAATGGGTGTCGTAACGATAGCCCGGCAGGCGCGTTGACAGGTATTGATGCAGGGCAACGGTGTAAATGTGGTACTGGAGAAAATAGAAAGAACCGGCCATAGTTTCCGAAATGGCCGACTGGTTGTAGTCTGTAACGTGGTTACCGAGGAAATTTGATTTCCAGTCCACGAGGTAAAAACGCCCTTCAAAACGAAATACCATGTCTATAAATCCCTTCATGAAACCATGTACCGGGTTGAAATGGAGACGTTCATGCCAAAGCGGGCAGATATCACCTTGCCCCTCTTCCGCACGCGAAGGAGCCGTCCTGCCGCAGGCGGCAAAGATTCCTCTCAGTGTCTCCGGGGAAATGTATTTGAGGGGAAAATAGAATTCCAATTCCTGGAGACGCTCTTCCTGCGGTATGGCAGAAAGGGTGAAGCTCCCTCCGGCCCCCCCAGGATAATCCGGGTCGAGGGGAAGAGAAATGACCTTTTGGATCATCCCAACAACCGCATCCTCCCATCTTGCCTCAAAACCATACTCCTGGAGCTTATTGCCGACCATGTTCCTCGTCAGGGTTTCGTTCTTCTCCGTAAAGTCGAGGTGTTCGAGGATATCGTGCAACAACGTCCCCGCCCTGGCCCCCTTGGGAAAAGCAAATATACCGGCGCTTTCATCCGGTGTCGCCTCATCAGGAACACCCTCATGTAAAAATGCCGCTCCTTCCTCCGGATACAAGTCCGGCCAACCTGTGACAGGAGGATAGTGGGCATCATGATCGGGAAGCTCCGCACTCCGGGGCCAGCCGGAAATGAGGCCTGCCTCGAACGGATGTGAGAGGGAGGAAAAACTCGCGATCCTGAAGGAGCGGTCAATCTTGCCGGAAAATTCCCGGCGCCTCAGCGTTTCCCCTTCGTCCTGCCGTGGCGGCGAATAGGACTTCCCCGTCTCGAGGGGCATCGCCTCAAGCCTGATCGTTCCTTCGGCCTTGTCTGTTAGAGATTCCAACTCGCGGTAGAGATCCTCGTCGGCTAAAGTTTTAAACCGTTCCTCGGTGGCGGCGATCACATCCTCCGCTGCCTTTTCCTGATCACGATGGAAGAGATAGGCAGGGGCGGAGGTACCGGCTTCATTGATCCGCCCCCATACCAGGTAACAACGATTCTTTGCCCTGGTCAGGGCTACATAGAGAAGGCGCATATTCTCCGCGAGAAGCTCTCTTTGGGCAAGCATCCTGTGGCGCTCACTGTTGGAAGAACCGAGATCACAGGTCAACTGCCATTCGCCTGCCTGCGCCCTACCCTGCGCAGCAGGCAGGTCCGCCCTGTCATGAAAGAAAAAGTCGGGGCCGGAGACCTTTGACCCTCCCCAGGCAAAGGGACAGAACACCACCGGATACTCCAGTCCCTTGCTTTTATGGATGGTAACAATCCTGACGGCATCTTCATCGCTTTCAAGACGGAGCTGGTGTTCATCGGAGACCAACGTTTCGGGATCCCCCTGCTCCCCCAGCCATTTTATAAGCCCCGCCATACCTAACTTCTGTTCCATTGATTCCCGGTGAAGTATCTCGGCCAGATGGAGCACATTTGTCAGGCGCCGCTCTCCGTCTGGCAGGCAGAGAAGGCGTGTCCTGACACCTTCGTTTGCCATGAATGACCTGAACATCACGATAAAACCGTATCTCTGCCACAGTTCATGATAGTTCCTGAACCTTTCATATTCATTCAAGGCAGGCCTTGCCAGCCATTCCCCCCATGCATTTTCATCATTTACGAGACGATCCAGCTCTTCGCCGCTTACCCCGATCATGTCGGCGGCAAGCGCTGCCCTGACAAGCTCCTCACGATGCGGCGCAGCAATGCCGATCAGTATCTGTCCCAATTCCCGGGCCTCATGGGCGGCAAAGATACTGTCGGTACTGTAAAAGACACTTGGGATTTTCAAGGCGGACAGGTTTTCCTTGACAAGGCGGGCTTCCCTGTTTGTCCTGACCAGAACGGCAATATCCTTCTCCCGAAGGGGTTTTTGCCCGATCAGGGCCTGCCGCCTACCGCTAAGGGAGAGAAGTCGTGAGATTTCTCCCGCTACAGACCGGGCAATCAACTCCCTTGCCCTTGATTTTGATATGAGTTTTCCGGGAGAGGCCGGACTACCCCCCTCCCCTACCCCTTCCTTAAGGACACGGGAAGAAAGAAACCACAGTTGGAGGGGCGCTTCCCTCTGTCCATCTATCGTAAGATCTTCGCAACCATCGTCTTTTGCCGGTCTGGCCGGAGAAAAAGGAATCTCATCATAGATAAAGGGGGTGTCTGTCCCGGAAAAGACGGTGTTTATCGCCTTGATCAAAGCGGGATCGGACCGCCAGTTCTCCCCGAGGGTGTACCTGCCGTCCGTATGGGACGCCGCTTTCATATAAGCGAAGACATCGGCGCCACGAAAACTGTAAATAGCCTGTTTGGGGTCGCCGATAAAAAAGAGTATCCTCTCTTCAGAGGCGAAGATGGCATGGAAGATGGTAAACTGAACCGGATCCGTATCCTGGAATTCATCAATCAGGGCGGCACGGTATTTTGCCCTGACCGCCTTTGCAAGTTCCTCTCCCCCCTTCCCCTCCAATGCGTTTTGCAGTCTAAAGAGCAAATCATCAAAAAACATGATGTTCTTTTTCACCTTCCGCGCCGGCAGTTCCCGCCTGACCGTCCTTACCAGTTCCGTCTTCAGAAAGAGGAGGCGCTGATCCATCAGTGTTTTTAAAAGATCCGCCTTTTCCTTCACTGACTGACAGGTATGGAAGAGGGTGTGACCCGGCGGAGAATGATTTTTCTTTGTCGAGGCGGCAATCTTTTCCGATGTTAGTTTTTCAAAACCCTCAAAGAGGGGAAAGGGTGTGGCCTGTGAGGCAAGAGAGTTGTCCATCGCCTCCAGCAGACTATCCGTCCTCTTTCCATAGCTGGTAGCGTTGAGCGCCGGGCCCAGGAGTTTTTCCCGCACCTCTTCCCGAGCCTTCGGCCATATCTTTTTCAGCTCTTCCCAGGCAACACGGAAGACATTGATCGCCTCCCGGAGGAGATCAGGGGACGGGGGCGCGACATCAGGGATAATCTTTACCCAGGGGTTCGCTGTCGCCTTCCCCAGTAATGCGAGGAAAAACCGCGGGCTGTAACCCTGTGACAGGGCGTAGGCAACCAGTTCAGGAGGGGCTTGATAGAAACGGGTACGCCAGAAATCCTCTACAATCTCTTCTTTGAGTTTTTCCTGCTCAGAAACCAGCTCCGTATCAAAAAGAGAGCCGCTTTCAAAGGCGTTCTCTAATAGTACCCTCTGACAAAAACCGTGAATGGTAAAGATGGCCGCCTCATCAAAATCATGAATGGCAGCCCTCAGGCGTTCTCCTGCCAGCCTGCGATCTGTCTCTCCCGGATACTTCTGTAACAGGGCGTGGAGAAATTGATCGGCGCTTTCCCCCTGCAGAAAAGCCTCCGCCGTTTCCCGGAGCTTTTTTCGGACCCGGTCCCGTAGTTCTTCGGTGGCGGCGACGGTGTAAGTGACGACAAGTATCTCCCTGACAGGAATCTCCTTCTCCAGGATCAGGCGCACAAAAAGGCCGGCAATGGAATAAGTCTTTCCCGTACCTGCACTGGCTTCTATGAGATTCGTTCCCCTGAGGGGACTACCAGGGAGATCAAAATCGCTTCTTTCCACTTTCGTTATTTCGTTTTCGTTAATTTCGCTACAGGAGGGCCACGCTCCGTCGTGGCCGGAGGGAACGGACGCGACGAAGCGCGTCCCTCCCCCGTCATGGCCGTTAAAAGAATTACACGAATTCTATTTTCCCACAAGCGCCCATTTTATCTTTTAGGATGATCACTATCCCAAGCACGCCTTCTATTTTCATACCCGCATCCAGCGCCTCTCTGATATCACCCTCTCCCTTGACAAGATTGCCGATAGCAGTGGCGGCGGCATCGGCAAGTGACGCTGATTTCGAAGTAACGCAAACGGCATCCGCCCTGCCGAAGCTCAGGGAATGCCCTACGGTGCCGGATGAGGTACAGATGCCGAGCGGCATCTCCTCCGGCCTGACCTTCAGGGCAACCTGGCGGCTTAAGGGGGACTCGCCGGCAAAGATCCCCACCTTGATCTCGTTCTCAGACTTCAAAAAGATATCCCCCCCGTTTTCCACAATGACATTAGGGGCTTCTTCGAGGAGATCGCAGCCCACATACTGGGCAATAGCCCCGGCCACCGCTGCCATAGGGCCCACACCCACCGTGCATGATGTTTCCAACATATCCCTGACGATAAGGGGGGCAAGATCGTCCTTCTCAATAGGAACAAGGGAGGTTAAAAACCGGGGATGAGACTTGATATATGTCTCAATGAACCCTCTGTACCTGTAAATCGCCTGTAGCGCCGCCTCGGTGAGATCTCTGTCGGAGCTGATGAAAAGATCGGTTTCACGGACACTTACATGAAAAGATGTGAGGTTATTCTTTGAAATCTTATGGCGGTATGTTCTTTCCCGATATTCCACGGTGAAAAATTTTGCCTCTTTTACTGCTTCTTTTCTTTTTGGGCGCGATATCTCTGCAATCCAGAAGGAAGAGAATATTACGTTATCTTCAGCCCTTTCTCGACGCCTTTTAGACAAACCTTGTGGCGCCGGCGCCCAGGATACGATCCGCCTCCCTTTTCACCTGATCTGATATCTCAAGACGGCAATCATTGCCAAGATAAACAACGGTTTCACTCTTGTCGTTCAGCAAATGGATGAAACCATCACACTTCCCCCGGTACCGGAGAACCAGTTCTCTCAGAGATTCAATATCGTCGGGAGAGGCTTTGACAACATCAATCATAAAATGCACGGAATTAAAGACTTGTTTGACCGCTTCAGTCAAGGGGTTGATCTCAGAGGCAATCACTTTGAAGCTGTCCTCCTCTCCCATGTCGAGAGTTCCTTTAATCAGAACAGCTTTCTCCGCATGAAGGAGATCGTAAGCGCTTTTATAGAGATCGGCAAAGAAAATCACCGTGATAGATCCCTTGAGATCCTCAACGGTTACGTAAGCCATGACATCTTTTTTCTTGGTCGTCACCTCCCGGATATTACTGACGATACCACCAAAGGTAATGACTTCCTTGTCCTTTTTTTCCGCAATATTCGATGAGTCGGTATTGGCAAACAAACCCAGCCTGTCGGCAAATTTTGTAAGAGGATGGCTGGTAATATAAAATCCCAGGGTCTCCTTTTCGTAGGCAAGCAATTCTCCTTGCTCCCACTCCGGGATATCGGGTATAGCAGCCTCCATCGTCGGGTCATGATCCGACGAACTCTGCGCCCCAAGAACATCAAAAAGACTGGACTGACCTTTCCGTCTCCCCCTTTGTCGCCTCTGGATGGACTCCATGACAGCTTCGAAACACGTGAATAACTGTCGTCTGTTATATTTCAGTGAATCAAAGGCCCCGCATTTGATGAGACTCTCGATGACACGCTTGTTGACTTTACTTGAGACGATGCGGCTGCAGAAATCATAAAAAGAAGCGAATTCCCCTTTGCTTTCCCTAACGGAGATAATCGAATCAATAGCGTTTGCCCCCACATTCTTTACGGCGGCAAGACCAAATCTAATATTACCCCCGGCCACACTGAAATCACGCCGGGACTCGTTGATATCGGGGGGCAGAACACCGATACCCATATCTTTACAGCTACTGATATGTTTAATAATTTTGTCTCTGTTATCCTTCTCGCTGGTGAGGAGGGCCGCCATGAATTCCACAGGATAATGAGCCTTCAGGAAGGCGGTCTGGTATGAGATCGCAGCATAGGCAGCGCTGTGGGACTTGTTAAATCCATATTCAGCAAATGTCTCCATCTGTTCCCAGATTTTTTTCGCCCGATTTTCCGGTATCTTTCTCTTGATAGCCCCCTCGAGAAACTTTGGTTTCTCTTTCTCCATCTCGGAAGCTTTCTTCTTGCTCATGACTTTTCTCAGGGTATCAGCCTCAGCCATTGTATAGTTTCCGATAATGCCGGCTATCTGCATGACCTGTTCCTGATAGAGAATAACACCGTATGTCTCTTTTAATACGGCCTCTAACTCAGGGACTTCATAGACAATCTTCGTCTTACCCTGTTTTCGGGAGATAAATTCGGGAACCATATTCATCGGACCCGGACGATAAAGGGCTATCAGGGCTATCAAATCCTCGATGCAGTCAGGTTTCATGCGGACAAGGATATCTTTCATACCCGAGCTTTCCAGTTGAAAGGTGCCGTCTGTCTCCCCCCTCATGAGTAATTGATATGTTTTCTTGTCATCAAAGGGAAGGGCGTTGATATCTATCTCCGGCCCCTGGCCCATCTCAACGGCCACGACGGAGCGTGGCCCTCCCTGATCCCTGACCCCTGACCCCTTGATAAACTCAAGGGCATTCTTGATGACGGTAAGCGTTTTTAAGCCAAGAAAATCAAACTTTGTCAGACCCACCGCCTGGAGATCGTTCATGGGATACTGGGTCACCACATCATCCTTTGGGCTTTTAGAGAGGGGAACCCGCTCCACGAGGGGTACATCGGAAATCACCACCCCTGCCGCATGGGTTGATGCATGCCGGTTCAGACCTTCGAGAACCTGCGAGAGGCTAAGGAGTTTCTCGATTTTTTTATTGCTTTCCCCCTTCTCCTTCAGACGCGGCTCCATCTCCATCGCCGCTTGCAGAGAGATATTCAGGACATTGGGAACCAGTTTGGCAATAGCATCCACCTCTCCATAGGGGATAGAGAGCGCCCTCCCTACATCACGGATAACGCCCTTTGCCTGCATCTTACCAAACGTGATGATCTGGGCGACCTTTTCAGCGCCGTATTTTTCCGTAACATACCGGATGACTTCTTCTCTGCCTTCCTGGCAGAAATCAATGTCTATATCGGGCATGCTCTTCCGGTCGGGATTGAGAAATCTTTCAAAGAACAGTCCGTAGCGTATGGGATCAATGTTGGTAATCCCCAGGGCATAGGCCACGAGACTCCCGGCAACGGAACCCCTGCCCGGTCCTACGGGGATATTTTTCCGTTTTGCGTAGTTTACAAAATCCGAAACAATGAGAAAGTATCCCGCAAACCCCATGGATCTGATGATTTCCAGTTCATGCTCGAGTCGTTTCCCGTATTTCTCACGAATCCCTTCATCCTCCCCCGTGAAGAGCTGAGACAAAATACTCTCCAGCCCTTCCCTCGCCACTCTTCCCAGGTGTTCATCAAGTGTCTCCTCTGTCCCGACCTCAAAACGGGGGAGGAAAATGCCGCCCAGCTCGAGAGTCAAATTGCATCTTTCTGCAATATTAACTGTATTTTCAATAGCTTCTTGACAATAGTTAAAGAGATGCTTCATCTCTTCCGGTGATCGGAAATAGAATTGATCTGTCCCGAACCGCATCCGGTCGGGGGCCTCAAGGGTCTTGCCGGTCTGGATGCATAACAATACCTCGTGGGCCTCAAAATCACCAGGGCTGAGATAATGGCAGTCATTGGTGGCCACGAGGGGGAGGGAGAGCTTTCGAGCGATTTCCATGAGACCCGCATTGACCGTTTTCTGTTCCGGAAGACCGTTCTCCATTATTTCAAGATAAAAATTGCCATCACCGAATATTTCCCTGTATTCTCCGGCAACCCTCTGGGCTGCCTCTGTATTTCCCTTAATTACAAGATTGGGAATCTCCCCGTGTAGACAGGCGCTCATCCCGATAAGACCATCATGGTGCTTTCTCAGGATTTCTTTATCCACCCGCGGGCGATAATAAAATCCCTCTAAGTAGCCCGCTGTGGAAAGTTTCATGAGATTTTTGTATCCCTGGATATTCTTGACAAGGACGAGCAAATGGTGTGAAGTCTCTCCTGGACCGGAAACGTTCCGGTCGAGGCGACTTTTGGGAGCCACGTAAAGTTCACATCCTATGATGGGTTTGATCCCACGTCTGTAAGCATGTTGATAAAAGTCAATGGCTCCGAACATATTGCCATGATCGGTTATGGCAACGGCAGGCATCTTAAATTCTTTAGCTTTCTCGAAGAGGTCAGAAAGACGGATGGTGCCGTCGAGGAGGCTGTACTGTGTGTGGACGTGAAGATGAACAAAATCACTGTGTTTCATAAGTCTTATCCAGCCAGTAATTGGGAGCTTCCTTGGTAATGATCACATCATGAACGTGACTTTCCTTAAGACCTGCCGATGTAATACGGACAAACTTCGCCTTCTCTCTGAGTTCAGGAATGGTTCTGCACCCAAGATACCCCATACCCGCCTTCAGACCGCCTACGAGCTGGTAAATACTTGCCGAGAGGTTTCCCCTGTAGGGCACCCTCCCCTCGATCCCTTCCGGGACAAGCTTTAAATCACCCTCCAGATCATCCATGTAATATCTGTCTCTGCTTCCCATCTTCATCGCTTCGAGAGAACCCATTCCCCGGAAAACCTTGTAGCTTCTCCCCTGAAAAAGGATCGTTTCTCCGGGACTCTCCTCTGTCCCCGCAAACAGAGAACCGATCATAACCGTATGGGCGCCGGCAGCGATGGCCTTGACAATGTCACCGGAAAACTTGATACCCCCATCGGAGATAACCGGGATATTATGCCGCAAGGCGACGCGACAGACGTCCCTGATGGCACTCATCTGGGGAACACCTACACCGGCAATCACTCTCGTGGTACATATCGAGCCAGGACCGACCCCTACCTTGACGGCATCCACCCCGGCGTCAATCAAAGCCTTCGCCCCTTCAGCCGTTGCCACATTGCCGGCGATCAGTTCGCATCCCGGGAAATTCGCCTTCGTATCCCTGATAGCATCGAGAACCCCGGCCGAATGCCCATGGGAAGTATCAATGACAATGACGTCTACACCGGAAGCTAAAAGGGCATCAATCCTTGCCCCCCTGTCGAGGATCCCCACCGCGGCGCCAACCCTTAATCTTCCGAGGGAATCCTTACACGCCCTGGGATACTTTCTTATCTTTTCGATATCTTTGATGGTAATCAGACCTTTGAGATTGTACTCGTCGTCAACAACAAGAAGTTTTTCTATCCTGTGCTTGTGGAGGAGTTTCTTGGACTCTTCCAGGGAGATATTAGAGGAAACGGTAATCAGATTCTCTTTGGTCATCACCTGGGAGACCGGTTGCTCCAGATTGGTTTCAAACCGGAGGTCGCGATTCGTGAGAATGCCCACAAGTTTACGATTTTTAACCACAGGAACACCGGATATCCTGTACCTGTTCATGAGTTCAAGGGCTTCATACACCTTCTGCTCAGGTTCTATGGTAATCGGATCAACGATCATGCCGCTTTCCGATTTTTTTACCTTCTCCACCTCAAGCGCCTGACTCTCGATACTCATGTTCCGATGGATGATGCCGATGCCCCCCTCCTGGGCAAGACATATAGCCGTCCTGGACTCTGTCACGGTATCCATGGCCGCACTGACGAGGGGAATGTTAAGGGGTATATTATTGGTGAGAAGTGACGATGTCTCCACAGCCTTGGGAAGAATGCCGGATTCAGCCGGAACAAGAAGCAGGTCGTCAAAGGTCAGGGCATCTTTCACATGGTCATCTAACATACAATACCTCCGGGGTGGTAAAATTATCGTAACTACTCAGGGGCAGTTACGATGTAATAACGACAGCCATTCATTGAAATAAAGTACAAATCTCTCTCTTCTTCATATTCTATATCACCGGCAAGCTGATAATAGGCTGCCCTCAAAAACCGGGCACGGAATTGATGGTTTTTAACGGTGCAGTAAAGCACATTGTCATTTCCCATCCAGAGCGTACCGGGATACAGTTTCTCAAGGGTATCATCAGACAGGAGCAGGTAAATGGACTCCTCTCCGTTGCTCTCTGAGACGGAGCGATGCACCGCTTTCACTACAAAGGGGGTGTCCTCAACCTCAAGCCGGCAGCGCTCATTCTCCAACTCAATGAGGTACCTCCCTGCCTGATCTCGTTTCAGGTTCTGATAAAAATAGTTGACAATATCCTTCCTTGTCATCTCTACACCCCTGTAATACCAAACGCCCTCTTTATCAATTCTGATATCACAGGCAGGGAGCCGATTATTATCCTTTTCCATAATTATCTCGGCTCATTAAAACACCTTTCTACTGTCGAGTAACACGGTTACAGGACCATCATTGACCATCTCAATCTTCATCATAGCCTGAAATTCTCCGACTGCCACCCCCTTAACCTTTTCCCGCCCCCTGTTGATGAAATATTCGTAAAGCTTCCTGGCTTGCTCCGGCTCCTCTGCCTGGATAAAAGACGGCCTTCTCCCCTCACGGCAATCGGCGAGAAGTGTAAACTGGGAAATCACAAGCATCTCTCCCGAGATATCAAGAAGGGAAAGATTCATTTTCCCCACCTCATCCTCAAATATCCTGAGGTTAATGATTTTTTCGAGTAGGTAGTCGGCATCTTTTACACCATCCCCCCTTTCAACACCGAGAAAAACAAGGATACCTCTCCCGATAATGGAAATAAGCCGCCCATCAACCTTGGTCCCGGCCTGATCAACCCTTTGCACAACAGAACGCAATTTTCTTTCCCTTAATAAAACCTGTTCAATAATAGTTTACACCTTCGGACTCTCTGTTTTTTAGTGAAGGAAAATAATAACAAAAGAAACATACACTGTCAAAATAAATAGGGGGGGGGCGAATTGCCCCCCTGCAATGCCAAAAACCACATTAAAGCTATCAACTTAATTAAGGATACTGTCAACTATTTGTGGTATTTCATTGCTTCCGGTATGGACTCACTGATTTTTCTAATTCTCGTTTCATCGGAAGGGTGGGTGCCGAGATATTCCGGCAGCGCCCGCTTGCCTTTCATCTGTGCCATTCTCTCCCAGAATTCTATCGCTTTATGGGGGTCATAGCCGGCCATCGCCATAAATATCAGACCAAGGCGGTCCGCCTCATTTTCCTGAAGGCGGCCATAGGGAAGAATAAATCCAAGTTGAGCGCCGACACCGAAGGCCGTGATCCACAGTTGTCTTGTCGCCTCAGGTTTTTCCGCCATTGCTGTTGACAGCGCTATGCCACCCAATTGCAGGGTCAACATCTGTGACATCCGTTCATTACCGTGTGCGGCAACAGCATGAGCTATTTCATGAGCCATGACGACGGCTAAACCCGCTTCGTCCCTTGTGATCGGCAAAATTCCTGTATATACAGCAACCTTTCCGCCGGGCATACACCATGCGTTGACTTCCTTACTTTCTACAAGATTGAATTCCCAGGCATAATTGTTCAGTTCATGAGCCATATTGTTTTCCCTAAAATATTGCTCCACCGCTCCCTGAATGCTGGCGCCGACTTTTTTAACCATTTGATTCTGGTTTTTATCTGTACTTATTTTATGAGATTTCAAGAATTGGTCATACTCTTGCAAGCTCATAGAGAGCAGGGAGGAAGCGGGGATGAAATTCAACTGTTGCCTGCCGGTGACGGGAACGGTAGTACAGGACAGCCAAAAAATAGAACCAATCAGCAGTAAACCTGCATAGCTTTTGTAAATCTTTCTCATGTCTCCTCCTTATCAAAAAAGGTTTCTTAACTCTGTTGGTTATAGCTTTAAGGGCTTTAGCTTCTTCGACATAAGGAACAGCCAGATAGCTTTTTCCCAGAGCAAGCGCAATGAATCCTGCCCTGGTTTTTTCTCTTGGCGTTACCAGGTCTGCCGCATTTTTAATGAGTGAGAAATTTATCTTTTTTGCCATAAATACACGCATTTGCGAATTTCGGCTCGACCATAATTACCCATCTGTTGACTGCCGTTTCCCTTGCCTCTTGGAAGAACGTAACTATTCAGCCACCAAGGCACAAAGACCCAAAGAGAAGATGGATATAAATTGAATAACGGAGTTTTCTCATTAATTTCAATGTTCCATGCATTAAAA
>MNZP01000187.1 GCA_001873675.1 Syntrophaceae bacterium CG2_30_49_12
ATTTATAAAACGGTTTATAAAACGGTGCGGGATATAACGTATGAGATCATCGTCATTGACAACGGCTCTTCCGATGGCAGCGTGGAGGTGTTGCGGGAGAAATTTCCCGGGGTTAATGTAATAGAAAATAGGAAAAACCGTGGTTTCGGGGCCGCAAACAATCAGGGATTTCGCGTAATGACAGGCCGGTATGCCCTGTTATTGAATACTGATACGATCCTGACGGAAAATGCCGTTCATGAACTGTTTTCCTTTATGGAGACCCACCCGGAGGCAGCCATGGCCTGTGGACAGCTTTTGCATGCAGATGGAAGCAAACAGAATTCCATCGCCGCCTTTCCCGGTCTCCTGACCCTTTTAACAAACATCACACTCCTCGAATATGTCTGGCCGAAACGCTTTCCGAGTAAGCGATATGCCTGGAAAGAACCGATTGAGGTTGATTCAGGGATCGGGGCATGTCTTCTCGTCCGTAAGGAGGTTATTGACGAGGTAGGGATGTTTGATGAACGCTACTTTTTCTTCTTTGAAGAAACTGACTGGGCTTATCAGATGCGCTCTGCCGGCTGGAAGATATTTCATGTCCCTTCCGCATTAATCTACCACCTCCAGGGTCAGAGTATCGGCAGGGACTGCGGATTTCGGATTGAATTTTACCGTTCCCGCTACCAGTTTTTCCGAAAATGGAAATCGCGTCCCTATTACCTGCCGGCTTTTTTCGTGATCGTGGTACGGTTATTCGTGAACTGGCTCTTTACATCGGGGGCAAACATCTTTACACTGGGGTTGCACAGGAAGATGCGGCAAAAGTGGCTCATCTATTCCCAGATTATTCTCTGGCATATGAAAGGATGTCCCTGAGCCATTTTATTATTCCTTGATAGTACAGGAATTAAACTTTAGGCACTTTAAACTTGATCACTTTAGGCACTTAACTAATCGTAGCCCTCCTCGTAAGCAAGTATATCAAGGTGTAACGTGGCAATGTCCTCAACATCGAGATTAACCTTCGTCCTGGTATCTCTGAAATCTACTATTTTGATATACCGCTTGCACATATTACACACATCAAGCCGGTATTTCTCATTACCTTCCACGGTGAAATAGGCAAGGGATTCCTCATCGCCGCAGAACGGGCATCTGATCGGTGTAAAACTCCATTCAAATCCGCACTGATGGCAGAAAAGGTAACGCTGTTCCTCCTCTTTAATTTCCCCGATCTTTGGTTCTTTCCCACAGATTGGGCAGTATCCCTGAGACCATCCGGAACTGTTGATAATTTCGCCATATTTTTCTGCCACCCTTTCCAGTTCGGGGCGCAAACTTTCTTCGGCGAGCAACTCGACAAGATCAATGGAATCATCATCCAATTTGTTGTCCTGTTCACCCCCCGTCTCGTCCAGAGTAGAAAAGGAATGGCGAACAATCTTTTCAAAATCAAGGGTGCCGTTTTCAACCATTCGCGCTATTTCCTTCGTCTCGCCGAATACCCGTTCTTCTGCAACCTTGAGGAGTTTAATAAAATACTGTTTGGGTTCTTTAAGGTCAAATTTTCCTGCGGAAAAATCAATAAGAGGTAGTCCTCCGACCATTTTCCCCGTAATGAGGGTTTCGTCTACCTGGAAAATTGGGTCCTTTATCTTTCGCTGATATTCTTCCCTGAGAATCAGTATCTCTCCGAGGATATCAAGCAATTCCCCACAAATTGGGTTCATGCTTTTATAATATTCTATGGTTTTCAGGGTGTCTTTTAGCATCTTAATCCTTTCGTTTCACGTGACGATCTTTAAGGAAAGCTCCAGCAGTTGTTCTATGCTGACCTCCGACGGCGCCTCGGTAAGGAGACATGCCATCTTCTGTGTTTTGGGAAAGGCAATGACATCCCTTATGGATTCTACTCCGGCCATCATCATCACCAGCCTGTCAAAGCCGAATGCTATGCCGCCATGGGGAGGCGCCCCGTATTCGAGGGCATCGAGGAGAAAACCGAACTTCAGTCTCACATCCTCTTCAGCAAGCCCGAGGGCGTCGAAGATCATCGCCTGGATATCAGGCTGGTGGATGCGGATACTCCCCCCGCCTATCTCGGTTCCGTTGAGGACAATGTCGTAGGCCCTTGCCCTGACCTTGCCGGGATCGGTGGCAATCAAAGGGATGTCTTCGGCAACCGGAGAAGTAAAGGGATGGTGCATTGATACATATCGTTTTTCCGTCTCACTGTATGCAAAAAGGGGGAATTCAGTCACCCAGGTAAAGGCAAATTGTTCCCGGTCAATCAGGTTGAGTTTATTGGCAAGATGAAGCCTCAGATTTCCGAGGGCATTGTGGACAATACCTTCGGAGTCGGCCACAAAAACGATTAGATCCCCCTCTTTTGCCGCTGTCCTCTCGTTGATGTGCTGTACCTCGAGGGGTTTGAGAAACTTAAATATGGGGGATGTCCATTCATCCGGACCGGTTCGCAGCCTTGCCCAGGCAAGTCCCTTTGCCCCGTATTCTGCCACATAATCCTTAAGGTCATCCAGGTCTTTTCGGGATAACTGTTTATTATCTTCTATTTTTATCGCCTTGACGATGCCGCCCCTGGCGATAACCTCCTGGAACAGCTTAAAATCAGTGGTTTTCAGTATATCGGTAAGATCCCTCAATTCGAGGCCAAAGCGTATGTCGGGATTATCCTTCCCGTACCGGTTAATGGCATCACCATGGGAAAGCCTGGTAAACGGTATCTCCAATTCCCGGTGGAGACACGTCTTGAATAGATATGATAACAACCCTTCCGTGAGCTGGATGATGTCGTTTTCGCTAACAAAGGACATCTCCATATCAATCTGGGTAAATTCCGGCTGGCGGTCTGCCCGGAGGTCCTCATCCCGGAAACACCTGACGATCTGGTAGTACCTGTCAAAACCTGAGACCATCAGCAGTTGTTTAAAGAGTTGGGGCGACTGGGGGAGGGCATAAAACGTCCCCCTGCTGAGCCGGCTGGGGACGAGATAATCCCGGGCGCCCTCCGGCGTGCTCTTTGTCAAGAAAGGCGTTTCAACTTCCACAAAGCCGTTATTTTCAAAAAACTGGCGGGCGGCGGCCGCAACCTTGCTTCTGAGTAACAGGTTTTTCTGCATCTCCGGCCGTCTCAGATCAAGGTACCGATACTTCAGACGGATATTTTCCGAAATGTCGGCGGAGGCGTCATCGAGAACAAAGGGAGGCGTCTTCGCCTCATTCATGATTTCCAGTTCGTGGGCCATAACCTCGATCTCGCCACTTTCCATGGCCGGGTTTTCCATCCCCTCTGGTCTCCTCTGGACCGTGCCGACAACAGCGAGAACAAATTCATTCCTGATCCTGTGGGCCTCTCTATGGGCATCGGGGCTGATGTGAGGATTGAAAACGACCTGAACTATCCCTTCCCGATCCCTTAAGTCAATAAAAATGACTCCCCCGTGATCTCTCCTCCGGTGTGCCCACCCCATGAGGATTACTTCTTTTCCTGTGTCGGATATATTGATTTTGCCGCAGTAATGTGTCCTCTTTTTATCGGTGATGAACTCAGACAATGTTTACCTCTCTCTAAAAGTGGATTCTTTTCCCAATTAGTTGGGAGAAAGTGGTCCAGGATTCGAGGGTTCAAGTGTTTGTTTTCTAATGATTTTATCAACGCTTTAATTCTTTGTAATTTTTAAGCATTTTACTGGAATTCTTATCATCGACGACCAAACTCACTGGCGGGGATGAAGCACAGCGGAATCCCCATCCAGTGCAGTGTCATGTTATGCGTTGGTTCCCTTCTTTTTCTTGGCCAATTTCTGCCCGCAGAGTCTCCCCGTTGGGGTAGTAGTGTTCGAGAAGACTCCGGAATTTGCGCAAGCCGTCGATGGTCTCCCTGCGATTTCTATCCTTATTCAATTCTGCCAGCAGCTCTAAGAATTCCTCTTGACTCGGCTCCGTTAATCGTCTGTATTTTTTCCGCCATTCACTCGCTCCGTTGTTCTTGTATTCCTTTCTGTAGATGATATAGCGGTCAGGCATGGCGAGTATTTCAAGGAACTCCTCATAGGTTGCACCGAACGCTGCACGGATAAAATCGGGATTCGGGCTGACGAGACCATGCGTAGCCAACAAGACACATTGAATGCCGCGCAAATACCGCCACCGCCATTTGTCCGAAACATAATCGCGTTTCACGTCGGTCATCGGGATGAAGCGCATTGGAAAGCCAGTTATCCTGATTCCCAATTTTTCGTTCAATTCCGTGTTGACAAGTAAACGGTGGTACAAATCCCTTGGCGAATCGTCGAAGTTAAACAGCATGTAGTTCGTGAATTCACCGAAACCTTGTCCTGCTAAGAGTTCGATTGAATGTCTATACGCCTTCTCCATCTTGGCGGTAGTGAAATCGAACGCCAACCTAACAGGCGAAAGACAGATAGTCGAGAGATGTCGAGCTAATTCCGGATTTTCGCTAATTAGGCGCGCATCCAACCCCTGGTTGAAGTCCACATATCTTTTGCGGCCATTTCTCTTTGCTCCGCGTTCAAATCCCATCCTTCGGATTTCCGCAATTTCGTTCTCAATCCCATCGATGCCCAAGATATTATTGTCCAAGACAATCAAATTCTGACGTTCACCGTATTTCCGTTTCACGCTTCCGATCTGTTCGTCCACTTTAGTCAACCGTCCGAATTTTTTTTCGAGTTTCGGGACAGCACAAAACTTGCATGATCGAATGCAGCCTTTCGTGATCCTTACGAAGTAAGCATCTCTCGGTTTGTAGTCATACTGTATCGTATCCAGAATGCTATAATCAGGGATCATTTCAGCTATGGGACGAGAATCCGGACCAAGCAAACCGCGCTTATCCAAAGGTCCTTCTATAACCACACAAGAAGCATTATTCCGAATGTAATCCGGTAGAAGCGTTGCTCCGACGCCTCCAACGATAACCTGATCGGTCGAATCGACGGATGAGGCATAATATTTTATCGTCTGAACGGTTCTCGGCAGTTCCCACGTGAAGAGCGAGGCAATATAAATACGATGCCAATGGAGCGATCGGATGGCTTCGTCTCTGCCTCGAACGAATGTGACCGAATCACGGCGCTCTTTATGGTAGGCGGCGATCTTCAGCAAACCCAGCGGAGGGAATTTCGAGCGGTAGTCCGGTTCGACAAGGAGGATATTTCTCACCGATCATTCTCCTTATCTGGGACCTGGTATTTTGCCAGTATTGCGTCGCGCGCCTTCTCAAATGAATCCTCGTCAAGCATATCATAAAGGATGCCAATGATTTCGGAAATGATCTTCCGTTGCTTCTTGTCCAGTGACGCACTCAACTTTTGTACCACGAAAGTCGTTTCGTGTTCGATGGACTGACGTGTCTTCTGAAGTTCTTTCCGAACACGGTCGATCTCGTTTTGTTCGCTCTCGTTTCTTTCGGCCTTCTTGGCCGCATCCAGCTTGTCGATTTGACTATCTATCTTCTCAAGAACTCTGCTCTTTTCATCCTTTGATGCCAGTCCTGTTTTTCTCTTCTTATTCGCTGCCGCTATCTCCCTTTCAGCGGGACCGACCAATCGTTCGATATCAAGATTCCTGGCTTGTGATAGTTGATGTGCTTCGCGGCTTCGCTCACGCGCAAAATCTACCAATGATTTCCAAATTGCAGTCCACTCATGACTGTCCTCAAAACCATCCCGCCTGGCATTGGGGATGATATTCGAATCCTGAATGTGGATTTCTCCCATGAAATAGTTGTTGAAGCGGGCGTAACTTTCGGATGCTTCCGCAAAGATTTCCGTCATGCGGTCCGCCATGCCGATACCGATATTCGCCTTGCGCAGACGAAAACCCGCAACCGTGTCGTCACCAAAGGTTCCTGGACAATTCGTTTCGGCATACCAGCCCCAGAATGGCGAGTCCGGGCCAGCGTTTTCTGGAAAGAAACGAATCCCCTTCACGTGTATCTTGTGCTTCTCCCGTATAGTTGTGTAAGTCAGCTTCCGATATGGTTTAAAGACCTGATAGTTTGTTGAACCCGAAGTGATGATAATACTGACGGCTGGAACGGCAATGTTGTGAACCCTTAGCCACTGATGAATTGTGCCCGCATGATGAAAGGATTGCATATCCAAGCCTACAGGCGCAACTTGGCACAGGTAGGTGTTGATCTTTTTCCACTCAAGAAATGATTGCCCGACCTCGTTGATCCCCTCCATCGTGACTTCGAGAAAGTGATCCTTTTTGCGCGTCTTTTCTGTTGTAACGGAGGCGTAGCTATTGATTACGTCCGCGAGCTCCTTCACCTGCTTCATGCGCGGCGACATCGCCTGGCGCAATTCATCACAGTCAAACGCCACCGACGAAATGTCGAAATCTCCGTTTGACTGTGTTCTGAAGACCAGCCTCCTGCAATATGCGATTCCGGCAAGTCGCCCAATGCCGCGAAAACCGGCATCCGCTAGAATGCTCTTTGAGGACATTCCAATGTTGACCAAGCGAGAGTTAACGTTGTTGGCCAAAATCCCAGTGCCATTGTCACGCAGAGTGAGGTTTCGGGACCCTTCATCGACGGAAATCTCAATTCGCCCGGCCCCGTTTGATAACAATCCGCTTCGCTCGGCTTCTCTGATGGCGTCAAAGGAATTCTGTACATACTCCCTCAGCGTGTCCAGAGGATTCGTATACATCCCCGTTGTCAATGTCTCGAGGACGAAAGCGCCGATTCTGGGCATTCTTGATTCCAGATTCTCTGGCGTCATGATTTATCCCTGCAACTGTCGATAGGCTGGAAACGGAAACCGCACTTTTATCAGTGCAGTATTGAACACCGAATGCTGAAGTAGCATCTGTCCCTGATTGAGTCTCGTTACCGTAGCCTTATTCGATTGCGAAAACAGTTTGTAATCGGCCGAATTGGAGAAAACTTCCACAGGGTTGGTCCGTCCGTAGATATCTGTGCTACAATTTCCAAGCACGCGCTTATGAATCCCGCTTCGGAACTGCTCCGCCCCAAAGAGGACGATGCCAAGTGACCGTCCGCGTTCAGTAACCTCCAGCAACCAGCGAGTGAGAGTTCTGTCTCGCGAGCCAGTTGTAGCGGGAGCGTATTTATTCAGTTCGTCCGCGAATATAACGACACGGCCTAAATTTTCGCGTTTGATGCTCTCGTAAAGATCAAGCTTTGCGTCGAACACCGTGCGGATAACGTCCCCGAAAACCAAACACTGAAGATAATCCGGCAAGGGGGCAATATCAACAACGAGGATATTCCCAGGCCGCAGATCCTTGATGGACTCAACTATGAGTTTTTGACAGCGGTCTTCTCCCACATATCGTGCTGAGAAAATGTCGTGGTTGGTTCTTGTGCGAATCAGACGGCTGAATTTGCGCCACGATTGCACAGATATCTCCTTCCGTCCCGGCTGCCCCTTTTCCGTCTTCGCATGAACTTCCTCTCGCAATTTATCCCAAGTCTCAGCCTGAATCTCCCCTAGCTCCTGAATGCAACTTTCCATAGTGGATTGAGGATCATCGATATCGGAGAAAAGCAGAGACATTTTGTCTCGTCCGACATCCGTTTCGTTGCCTTCTTCCCCACCCTTGAAGGTGTCCACGTCGTAATAGTAATTGAAGGCTCGGTTCTGCTTGACTTGGGCGTCAAGAACATCCTTTGGCGCGTGGGTTGAGGTAAAATGTCGATCAGGACGTTTCGCATATGGGTAAAGGTAGGTGACATTTGTTAGCGGTGTTGGTTCGAGAGCGCATTTTTGCCACTCAGATTTCTGTCTCGCCGTCATTTGAGTGTTCTGTTGATCGATTGCCAGCAGGTCGGGTCCTTTGACATTGAAGAGAATAATGCTTACTTCATCCTTCATGCGTTGCTGTAATGCGCTCAGAAGAAACATGGCGTAGGATGTCTTGCTCGCCAGACCGGAGATGCCGGAGATGTTCATGTGGGCGGCCTCCGGGCCAACAAGATAGCGCGCCTCAAAATCAATGCGGATTTCTTCCTTATTGGACGTCTGAATGTAGCCGCAGGGGATAGGCTTTTGCAGTTTCTCAACACCTAAGGCGCTTCGAATCTCCTCCGGCCCGGCCCATTCCACCCGTGCACCATCGCGAATGGGCATCTCGATGTTTTGGCTGTTACCAAGAACATCCGCTTCGGCAATTGTGGTTCCCAACCGTTCGTTCATCGGCCTTGCGCTGATGTCTCCGAAATCAGAGGAAACGAAATTCGCCAAGTGACCGGCGCTATCCGTGATGTAGCTTAGTTCCCGGACGATGGCATAGGAATAGCTTTTATCGTTCCCATTGCCGCAGATATGCTCGATCCGCACGATGTCAAATGGTCGAATAATCACGTCGGGACTCAGCCAGAAATAGACACCGGTGCAGGTGGTGGGCTTGCTCTCGGTGGCGGTCACTTTGCCGATGCATTGGTTTTCAGGCATTGGTTATTCTCCCTTTCAGAAAATAAGCGATTTGAACCTCTCATGACTGAGAAACGAGGAACGTAGATAAGTCTCGGCCAAATAGATCGGATAGATGTGGCTGGCCCATCGTGTATCCGCGTTGTATGGAGTAACGTTTCGCTCCTGCAGAACATAGGATGAAACGGTGTCCGCCCGCGCTTCGGTTATGCCATCGTTATCCTTTTCCTCGGCAGAAGCGAAGACCTCAATCTTGACGATTCCTTGGAGCGGACTATACACTTTATCGCGGGGACGAAGCCGGAGATACCACCAACCATGCGTGGTGACCTCATCCTTGTTCGGACTTATGACGGTGGTCCGTTCCTTCCAATCGAGACCTTTTGTCAGATTTCCCAAGTCCTGGCGACCTCGCCCCTGACCTAGCGTCATGTTTGGCTTGAATGTCTTCGCCAAGCCTATCACGTTGCGAAGCTGCACCAAGTCATCTTTGGAAAGGTTCAAGTCTTTGATTTTCGTGTCGCGATACTGAAGGCTGCCGTCCTTTACCAGCATTCTCTCATCTTGAATTACGTAATTGCTGATCATCTCCCTGATTGTTTTCAGCTCGAGTATCTGCATTTCATGAATGATCATTGCTCGCCCAAGGTCGGCTGGGTCTTTGTCTTCTTTCGACTGGTAATTGTAGCGCACAATGCGGAAATGCTTATTCGCCGGCATTTCGTTGTTTATCTTCCTTTCGAGATCCTTCGCATTGTCTTCTTCCAGGATGTCCGGCATGGCAAGGATGTTTTCAATGCGCGTCAAGTCTCTGCGTGGGACTATATGGCCCGAATCCCCCCTTTCAAGAACCGCAACCCCGACCTGACCCGCGCAGATTGGCAAGTAACGGCTCTTGAAACTGGCATCGATGACACGATAAGAACGCTGAGAGCCATCAAGGAAGTAACGAAACATCGAAACCGGAATTTCGGGAACCCACTTCTTGCCGCCCTGCAATTTGGGGGATTCAAAAAGGACTTGCTTCGGGAAAAGGTATTCTTCTCCGTTCTCGGGAAACATCTCGACGTCGAGCGTGAACCGCTCATTTGGCAGGCACTCTATATTATTTTCGCGAAGAATGGAAATTAGTCGTTTCATTTAAATTCCCCCACATCTTCCTTCATAGATATTGATCATTCTGATTCAGCGCATTGCTCCGGCGCAAAGCATCCGGAGCAACGGCACGTTTCAGCGGTTGGCCTAGTGCAAAGCGGAAGGCCAATTCACCTGCAAACGTTTGTTATGTGTCCCCCCTGTTGACATCACAAGGAATACATCGAGAAGTCCAAAGCCTCCTGCTTCCTCAAATAGTCCCATGAATACTTTAAAGTCAGTTCCTGGTTCCTTGTATCCAGGTCCAAATACTCACAAAATACAGGATGAATGATCACATTACACTGCTTCCAGGTATCGCCTTCCAATATCTTCTCAAACTTCCCCGAGTCGTTAAAATAAAACACGTCTTGTAGCGACAACCTTCTAATCACACAAACACTACAGGAGAAACTTTAAAACGCTCGCTGAGAAGCTTAAGTTGACGAACATTGAGCTGACGTTTGCCAGATATAATTTCCGACACTACCCCCTGGCTCCCGATCTCGGGCAGGTCTGATTGCTTAAGGCCATGTTCTTCCATCAAGGTCTTTAGGGCATTTATCGGATCCCCCTCTATATCGGGGTAATTTTGGGATTCATAGGCTTCGATCAGGCTTCCAATCGTCTCCATCAATGAAGATAAGGGATGAGACTCTTTGTTGCCCACCTCATCAATAAGACTGTCAAGAAGATTGACCAAGTTATTATAATCTTTTTCATTGTGCGGCACAGAAAATACACTCTGTATGTTCGGCCAAACTTTGGCAATTTCTTTAAGCTGAGTATTCATTATTTCCTCCAATATCCTCGATCATATTCCTTGTGAGTAAGAACATGCCGAATATAAATCCGTCGCGTGTTGTAGTGTATTGCAGCAATTAAACGGGCCTTGTTTCCACCAATATTGAAAACCGTTAAATTGTCGACCTTATCAGCTCCCGGAAATGCTTGGCGCAGTTCAGCAAATGAATTAAAATCAGTACGTTTTACTATCCTATACCAGGATTCAATCGCGGAAGAACAATCAGGGTGCTTTTTAGTAAATTCAATCAAGCGCTTTCGGGTGATTATGTGCATGTAAGGAACCTATCTCAGAATGAGATATATGTCAATAAAAAATATGCTGGCAGAAATTATCATCAACTCTCAGCCATCCATTGAAGTGAATCGTTATATGATTAATTTCAGTCTTCTATCTAAACATACCATGGAATTCGGAATAATCAAACAAACGTTTTAAACCTGTGGCTCCAACCGTTTCTGCAAATTCTATGACCTCATCGCCCACGATCATCCCCCCTTTTCTATGTATTTTCCTGCATCATTCTTGAATATATCATCGATATCATCGGTCAACTAATTTGGAGATGATCCTAAAAGTGTCAATGATAACCTCTTCAAGGGTATCAAGGCCAAGAGTCTCCTGGGTTCCCCTTACCATGTCCCTTAATTCAGCCCTTCCTTCGGTAAGCTCCCTATCACCCATGATCAGTGTATAACGGCTCTTTAACTTGTCGGCCCGCTTCATCTGACTTTTGAGGCTCTTTCCCGTATAATCCATTTCTGTTTGCACCCCCATCATCCGCAGACGGTTACATAAGGCAAAGGCCCTCTCCTGCGCTTGCCCGCCCAGGGCGGCGATAAAGAGGTGGGGGACAACAACGAAATCCTCGTCTTTCACAGGCAACATGGAGATCAGGCGTTCCAATCCGATCGCAAATCCGATACCGGCAATATCCGGCCCGCCGAGATCTTTCACAAGCCTGTCGTATCGTCCTCCGCCGGCGATGGCATTCTGGGCGCCCAGGGATCCGGCGGTTACCTCAAAGGCTGTTTTGGTGTAGTAATCGAGACCCCTGACCATCCTGGTATTGAGATCAAAGGACAGCCCGAAGGTCTTTAAAGATTCCCTGACCACCTCAAAGTGATCTCTGCAAGTGGAACATATAAAATCCAGCAGGCGGGGGGCCTGGGCGATGATCTCGCCGCACTGCTCCACTTTGCAGTCAAAGACCCGCAGGGGGTTCGTAATAAGGCGCCGCCGGCAGTCTCCGCAGAGACCCTCTTCTTTGCCCTGCAAGAACCCGATAAGCGATTCCTTGAAAGGGGGGCGGCATTCAGTACAGCCGAGAGAATTTATCTCCAGACTCAAATCGGACAGTCCCACGCTTTTTAAGAAATGGATCAGCATGATGATGATCTCGGCGTCTATCCGCGGGTCGTCGAGTCCGAGCAACTCTGCATTGATCTGGTGAAACTGTCTGTATCTCCCCTTCTGTGGCCTCTCCCGCCTGAACATGGGGCCGATGGTGAACAGCCTGGCCACAGGGTCGGCGGCATAGAGGGAATGTTCCAGGTATGCCCTGATAACAGACGCCGTCGCCTCAGGACGGAGGGTCAGGTACTCGCCTCCCCGGTCGAGGAAGGTATACATCTCCTTTTCCACAATATCTGTGGTCTCTCCAATGCCCCTTTTGAACAGCTCTGTCTTTTCAAGGATCGGAATTCTTATCTCCCTGAAACCAAACTCGGTAAATATTTTACGGGCCGTCTCCTCGATATACCGCCACTTACCTGCCTCCTGGGGCAGAATATCCTTAAATCCCTTGACAGCGGTGATGATTTCCATGTCCGTCAGTCCTTCTTCTATTATCTTATCCGGAAATTTCTTTCCTTTGAGGTAATTGCAAAAGTCTTGAAATTAAAATGTAGCCGCAAACTTTAGTTTGCGTGTTTTCTTTGTTTTCAATATGTTACAAAACGCAGGCTAAAGCCTGCGGCTACCAAAATTGGACTTTTGCAATTACCTCCTTTAATTGTGTATTTCCAGTATGTTA
>MNZP01000025.1 GCA_001873675.1 Syntrophaceae bacterium CG2_30_49_12
GCGGACCTTTTGAACCTGGCGGCCATCTTTGATCTGCCGGAAGCATTCAGCCATCGTATCTCTTAAAGCGGTGAAGCTCAGATGCTTTTTTAAGTGCACTTTCCCTTTCCCCTAAAATGGGAGGTATGTTGTAACCTGCTGAATTACATACAGTATTAAAAGGGAAATGTCTAGTTTTTATTTCTTTAATGATATTAAGTCCTTAGATATGCAGGGCTGAAAATCTTCGCGAAAAATATTTCCGAGATTCGACTAAATGCCCTATCAATAGGAGCTAAAAATATTCACCGAGAATTGCTGCTGCAGAAGATCTCCTTCCACAGGGCAGAAAATTGTTGGAAACCTATCTTGAAGTGCTGGACCATTCCTTCCAGATCAACCTTTACCGCTTCCGGTTCCAGATAGTCTTCGAAGCCGAAGGTCTCCACCGGTTCACTCTCACGAATCCCTTTCCAGTAGTTTTCATATTTTTCCATGAGAAAAAAGATAGTCCAGACTACCTGGCGGAACATCGTCCCCAGGTGCTGCCCCGGGTCTTTAGCATCGTGGACCTTGACACCCAGGTTAGACTGGCAGATTCGGAAACCCTGGGTGATGGCGTTTGTGGTCATCCAGATATCAATACCGTATCGGGCTACATCTGTTTCCCATACGTCCTGCTCAGCGTAAAACCTGGCCACTTCACTTGAAAGGGCAAAGTCTCCACCGATAGGCTGCCGGATACGCTTGCCGTAGAGAGCCCTGGTAAGATTATATACGATATTATTGGTGATGGTTCCGTCATACTTGTGCCGTACGTAGACCGGGGCCACGAACTGGTATCCCTTTTCCAGCACTGGATACAGGAGATATTTAACCCAGTCCGGTGTGATGCTGCGAAGGTCTGAATCCACCACGGCGCATGCCTGAACCCCGAGCCGATTTGCCGCCTCGAACACAGACCTCAGGGCTGTTCCCTTGCCTGCCGTCCCCCGGTATATGGAGACGATCTTTTCTTGCCAGGGCTTGATCTGAAACTCTCTGGCCGCCTCCCGGCTATCGTCTGTTGATCCTCCGTCGGCAATGAAAATCACAGCCCTTCGCTCTTTGTAATGTTTCGCCAGGCCATGGGTAACCATCTGGATCACATGGGCAATGGTAGTCTCGCTATTGTAGCATGGAATACCCACGAGAATATCGGCGGATTCAATTTCCTCGATCCGCTTTGCCGTGTAGCCCCTCAATGCTGTGTTGCAATGCATGTATTCTCCTCTAAAGAAGCTCTATTTTTTTGGTAACATTATCGGCTATCCAGTGGGCATCCCACCACTCCTGGGGGTTTACAAACTGTCCTCCCACCACGACTCCAAAGTGAAGATGATCGCCACCGGCAAGGCCAGATGAACCTGTATAACCGATGAGTTCACCCTTCTTCACCTCCTGTCCCTTTCTAACGCTGATCGTTCCCAGATGGGCGTAATGGGTGAAAAGCCCGAGACCGTGGTCAATCAGGATGGTATTGCCGTAAATGCCGATAAAACCGGCAAAGGCAACAATACCATGGTTGGCGGCTTCGACAGGGGCATGCGCCGTAGAAGCGAGATCAACGCCCCTGTGGATACTTTCACCTACCGGCTTTCCCTCATGCATATAAGTCCTCTTATCGCCGAATAAGGCCTCAGGTGAGGCATTTTTCATCCTCAGGAATATCCCCTCCCATAGTTGGCGTGGATTCGTTTTTTGACACATTGTCATGATGGTTTTATCGTTATCATTACGCATCAATCCATTGACGTATGCAAAAATTTCCAGGGGTGTCTTTCCCCGGAGGTTGGGATTCTGGAGCTGGAATTCGGGCATCTTTTGCTGCAGAAAACTCTCTGACAGGTTCATTTTATCACTGCGGAACTTTTTATCTCTGATCAGGCAAGGAATGTTGCTGGAAGACTCGTTTCCTCCGTAATCTCTGGCGACAACCCTGATATTTATTTGACCATTTCTTGCGTGCATGGGAAGGGCGAAATATGCAATGAAACAGGATTTGCCGGAAAGAGTAACGGGGCAGCCCGGGGAAAAGTAATCTTCAACCTGTACCCCGCTTGTCAAAACCGGCTCGGATGTTCTGTAAAGGATAACGCAGGCGCCGCCGGGATTGATGTTATTGATGGGATTGAGCGGGTATATCTGCGGTGGTGTCAGATCAATATTTACAGGTTTCGTAAAGCTGGTCTTATTTTTTCGCAGCGAATAATCAACAGCCGATATACTTAGCGTGGCCTTACCATCATGGAGCTTCAGACTTAGAGGATCAATCATCAAAGACAGCGATTTCTTCTTTATCCCCTTTTGAGGATAGTCAATAGAGGAAAGAATGGTCGTTTTATTGTCCTGGACGATGGTGATTGCTGTATTGCAAAGGCCGCTCTTCCTGTCCATGAATGTAATGGTGAAGAGCTTTTGCAGCCCTATGGCGCTGATATCCTGATCGAATTTAAGAATGGGCTTCTCGCCCTCAAAGGAGGACGCGAAAAATAACCAGGCGCCTCCTGCAGCAGCAATAATCACAAAAGCTATCAGAACAAGGCCAAAAGGTCGCAGTTTTCTCATGAAACACCTCCCGGGATTAATGAACAGGTAAACCTGGCAATAATTATAGTAATTTTCCGCTTGTTTTGCAAGTTAAAAACATGTTATTTAATATAACCGTAATCGGTTTTTCAAGTAATGGCCGCAGGGAATTGAACGATGTTAAAGGGTAAGAGAATAGTTGTTGGTGTGACAGGCGGTATCGCCGCTTATAAATCGGCGGAACTGTTGAGGGAGTTTATCCGGAGAGAGGCTGACGTCAGGGTGATCATGACGAAAAATGCCGCGGAATTCATCACGCCTCTTACTCTCCAGACGCTTTCGGGAAATCCTGTCTTTTGCGACATGTTCTCATTAATCAAAGAATCTGAGATAGCCCACATAGCTCTCGCCGAATATGGGGACATGATGTTAATCGCACCGGCAACGGCAAATGTCATCGGGAAGATCGCCTCCGGCATTGCGGATGATCTTCTGACAACCACAATTATGGCCACGAAGGCGCCTGTCCTTCTATGTCCCGCCATGAATACAAATATGTATACAAATGTTATCGTGAGAGAAAATATAGAAAAACTGACGGCAAGGGGTTATCTGTTCGTCGAACCGGCGCATGGGGAACTTGCCTGCAAGTCCGAAGGGATGGGAAGACTGGCCGAGGTCTCTGAAATTGTGGAAGAGGTGGAGTCAATCCTCACCGTAAAGGACTTAAAGGGGGAAAGGATACTTGTCACCGCCGGTCCCACCCGGGAACCCTTTGACCCCGTAAGGTATATTACCAATTATTCTTCGGGGAAGATGGGCTATGCCCTGGCCCGGATAGCCGAACGAAGGGGGGCCGAAGTGACCCTCATCAGCGGTCCTTCATCGCTGCCGGTTCCACGGGGTGTTAAGTTCATTCCCATTTCAAGCGCCGTGGAGATGAGAGATGCCGTCATGGAGAATCTCGAAGCGTCAACCGTTATTATCAAGGCTGCTGCGGTAGCCGATTATCGTCCTGTTGTCTGCTCCAACGCCAAAATAAAAAAGCAGGATGGCCCCCTTGCCATCTCTCTCACGAGGAATCCCGATATTATTTCAGAGATCGGGAAGAAGAAAGGGGAGCGGATCCTCGTCGGTTTCGCCATGGAATCAGAAAACCTGATAGAAAATGCGAAGGCCAAGATGTTGGAAAAAAATATGGATTTGATCATTGCCAATGATTTGACTGAGGAAGGCGCCGGATTTCAAACCGATACAAACATCGTCAAAATCTTAAGCCGGAATGAGGAAATAGAGGAGTTGCCCCTGATGAACAAGGCAGAGGTGGCAAACAGGATTCTGGACAGGGTAAAGGAAATAATAACCCGTAAAGGATTCAAGGGGTCAAGAGGTTAAGGATTCAAGTGAAAGGTGTTGAAATTAAAACCCTTGAACCCTATTTTCATATAAAAAAAGGTTTTATGGCTGAGGCGAGAGAAGAAATGAGAGGAGAACTCCTCAAAATGGCGGGGTCTCTCAAGACCTTTATTCAGTCACAGAGGGAGTTCTGTCGGCCGTTGTCTTTCCTATATCTGAAGGGAGAGGAAACATTGAAGGGAAGCCTGCCGCCTGATCACCCTCAAAACGGTCAGAAATTACCCTCCCTCACCCTCGAAGAGGTAAGGAGGGAAATCGGCGATTGCCAGATGTGTCCTCTCTCCCGAGGCAGGACCAATCTCGTTTTTGGTGAGGGTAACCCCCGGGCGGACCTCGTGTTCGTCGGTGAGGCGCCGGGGGAAGATGAAGACAGGCAGGGGAGACCGTTTGTGGGGCGTGCCGGTCAGCTCCTCACCAGGATCATTACGGCCATGAAATTGACGAGGAAAGATGTTTATATATGCAACATCCTGAAGTGCCGGCCACCAGGGAATCGGAACCCCAAGCCGGAGGAAATTGAGGCGTGTGAGCCTTTTCTGATCAGGCAGCTTGAAGCGATAAAGCCCCGGATAATCTGTGCCCTCGGCACCTTTGCGGCCCACACCCTGCTCCAAACAGATGTCCCCATTACCGTTCTGCGCGGGAAATTTCATGCGTACCAGGGCATAAAACTCATGCCCACGTATCACCCTGCCTATCTTTTGAGAAATCCCGGTGCAAAAAAGCAGGTGTGGGAAGATATCAAGATGATTATGGAGGCCATCGCCTGACCCGCGCCCCGCTTATTCACCGACATTTGAGAGGTAAACTCATGTTAAAAAGAATCGAGATGGTAACCTTGATTTTCACCGTAATGCTCTTTTCTGCCTGGCTGGCGGTGTTTCCGTCTTACGGAGAAGATAAAGCCCCCTCCCCCGTTTTTGATGTTATTACGGTCAATTCCGCCATTACGCCGCCGGTTGCCGAATATATCCTCCACAATATAAATGAATCGGCAAAAGGGGGCGCGGAGGGTTTGGTCATCCTTCTCGACACGCCGGGGGGGTTGGACCTTGCCATGAGGGACATCGTAAAAGGTCTCCTCAATGCCCCTCTTCCCGTTATCGTTTTTGTCTTTCCCTCCGGCGCCAGGGCAGCCTCGGCAGGCGCAATTATCACAGTTGCCGCCAATCTTGCCGCCATGGCCCCCGGTACAAACATCGGGGCGGCCCACCCGGTCGGTCTCGGTATAGGTAAAATGGATAAAACGATGGCTAAAAAGGTGGAAAACGATGCGGTAGCTTATGGGAAAAGCATCGCGAGGCAAAGGGGACGAAGTGAAAAATGGGTGGAAAAAGCGGTCAGGAAAAGTGAATCCATCACGGCTGAGGAAGCTCTCCGGCTCGGGGTGATTGATTTTGTCGCCACCGACGTGCATCAACTGTTAGAGCAGGCTGACAACAAGGAGATAACCCTTCCCTCGGGGAAAAGAGTCTTGAAAACGAAAGGGGCCGTCGTCAATGATAAAAAGATGGGAGTGCGGCACAGGGTACTGTCCGCTTTAAGCGATCCAAATATCGCCTATATCCTTCTGCTGTTGGGTCTTGCCGGTCTCTATTTTGAGCTTGCCCATCCGGGCGTCATCTTTCCAGGCGTAATCGGCGCTATTTCCCTCATCCTTGCATTTTTTGCCTTGCAGACCCTGTCGGTCAATTATGCGGGCGTTCTTCTCATCCTGCTCGGCATCATCCTATTTATTGCAGAAATCAAGGTGATCAGCCATGGAATTCTTACTATTGGAGGTATCATCTCTCTCATGATAGGCTCTTTAATACTCTTTGCATCTCCCGATCCTGCCCTCAGGGTATCATTGAAGATCATGATTCCGATGCTTGCCATTATTTCACTGTTTTTTGCCGGCGTTATCGCTCTTGTTCTCAATGCCCAGATGAGGAAACACATTACGGGAGAAGAAGGCATGATAGGCAGGGAAGGCAGGACGATTACCGATGTCTATAAGGAAGGGAAGGTTTTTATCAAAGGCGAGTACTGGAACGCATTCAGTGATGTATTGGTAGAGAAGGGAAAAGCGGTCAGGGTTGTAAAAGTTGATGGTCTTAGGATAAGGGTTGAAGAAATTTAAACAAAAAAAGGAGGGGTAAAAAAATGTACCTAATTATTGTCTTAGTTGTCTTAGCTTTCATGTTTCTGGCATCGGCCATCAGGGTGCTCAATGAGTACGAGAAGGGGGTCATCTTTCGTCTGGGGAGAGTCATAGCTACCAAGGGGCCCGGTCTTATCGTCCTGATCCCCATGGTGGATAAAATGGTCAAGGTGGATATGCGGACCATCGCCATGGATGTCCCTCCCCAGGACGTGATCACGAAGGACAACGTATCTATCAAAGTTAATGCCGTGCTCTACTTCCGGGTCTTAAACGCCCAGGCCGCCATCATTGATGTGGAAAACTACCTCTATGCGACCTCTCAGCTTGCCCAGACGACCTTAAGGAGCGTCTGCGGACAGGTGGAACTGGATGAAATTCTGTCGGAACGGGAAAAAATTAATCTGCACCTGCAGGAAATCCTTGATCGGAGCACCGATCCCTGGGGGATTAAGGTCATGCTGGTTGAAGTCAAGCATATTGACCTGCCGGAAGAGATGAAACGCGCCATGGCCAAACAGGCGGAAGCGGAGAGGGAACGGCGGGCAAAGGTCATTAATGCCGAGGGAGAGTTCCAGGCCGCCCAGAAACTGATCGAGGCCGCAGCCCTTATGGAGACACAACCCATGTCGCTGCAGCTCAGATACCTTCAGACCCTGAACCAGATTGCCGCCGAGAATAATTCCACAACCATTTTCCCTATCCCCATTGACTTGTTCAGGCCTTTTCTGAAGGCAATGGATAAGTAACTACTAAGGTTCAAAGTTCCAAGGTTCACGGTTCAAGGTTAGGCTGTGGATTCCTATTACTGGCTATTTCAAGAAATATGGAGAGCGAAAGCCAACCGTGAACCGTGAACCTGACGACCTGAGTAGTTACAGGAGAAGCGTTACCCCATTTGTTCAAACGACCAAGCGCCTCTCCTGCCTTCCTTCCCAAGAGCGGAAAGCCATTTTTCATATCTCTCTTTCGTCTCCTGTCTGACCTTTTCCGCTTCCCCGCTTTCCAGTCCATGGGCTTCAATCCACTTTTCCATAAGCAGCCCACCAGGCATCCACATCTCGATGGTCTCTCTCTCATATACCCACGATTTTAAGGTCACTCCCATACGGAAGAGAATTTCCCAAACTTCGTCCCTTTCCCGGTCATCACAAAAAACCAGCATGGCGCACTCTGCCAGCCCGAAAATCTTCTGGGGAGAACGATCGTACTTGATGCTTTGAATAGTCCGTTTATCGACATAAGAATCGAGTTCGGCTGCCAGCTTGTCAAGCTTTTCCCTCTCACCCAAAATAATCCATTTCCCCCAGTGCTCCAGATATTCCTCTTTTGTTAACGTCTTACCCTTATAGGCAATGGGGAAATGCCAGTCCGAGGGAATTACGTAAATCCAGTTATAATATGGCTTATCAACAATCATCCTATCACTTCCCCACATCCACCTTAAGGCCGCGCGACTCCAACAACCTTTTAAGTTCTTCAACCTTTTCCCCGCTGCAAAGGGGCATATCCTGATAGGGGGAAACCCGCCCGATGGCACGATACTTTAATTCAGCAAATTTATGAAAAGGCAAGAGTAAAATCTTCTCCACTGCCGGTCCCAGGGCAAGGGTAAAATCGCAGAATCTCTCCATTTCCTCCTCAGAATCATTAAAACCGGGGATCAGCGGACGCCAGATCCATACCTTTTTATTATTGGCTGCGATCTTCTTTAGATTGTCAAGAATCTGCCGGTTGGGAACGCCTATCGCCTGCCGGTGTTTCTCTGAATCCGTATGTTTAAGGTCATAGAGTAACAGATCGGTATAGTCCGCTATTTTTTCCATCATATTCCACGGTGCATATCCGGAGGTATCCAAAGCAGTATGCAAACCTTTTCGCTTGGCTTCCTGAAGCAAGGCCAGGGCAAACTGCCATTGAAGCAAAGGCTCGCCGCCGGACAGCGTTATACCGCCTTTGGTACGCCGGTAGAGTGATTCATCCTTCATCACCTCTTTTATGACCTCTTCTACGGTCATCTCCGTTCCCACGATCTTTATCCTCCTGGAAAGACAGACCTCCGCACATTTCAGACAGTAATCGCACTTCCGCCAATCCATCCCCCAGCGATCATCCGCCAGAGAAATCGCCCCCTGGGGGCACGCCTCCACACATCTGCCGTCTTTAGCACACTTCTCGCTTCCAAGGATGATCTCCCGCTCTAATCTAATGGATTCCGGATTAGCGCACCAGGGGCATCTTAAAGGGCAACCCTTCAGAAATACCGTGGTTCTTATGCCGGGTCCATCGCCTATAGAAAAACGCTGGATATTAAAGACAATACCCCTATTGCCATCTTCAGTAAGATTATCTTCCATGTCAAACCTCAATCACTTCCCCACATCTGCCTTAAGACCATGGGATAAAACCAGCCTTCTTAATTCTTCCACCCGTTCATCACTAAGAATAGGGACATCATGATAAGGATAGACCTTTCCGGTAGCAGTATATTTTAATTCAGCAAATTTATGAAAGGGCAATAAGGATATCTTCTCCACTGTTGGCCCCAGTGTAAGGACAAACCTGCAAAGTTCTTCCAATTCGTCTTTAGAATCGTTAAAACCAAGGATTATCGGGCGTCTTATCCATACCTTTAACCCCGGTTTTTTTACCGTCTTCTCCAAATTCTCCAGGATTAATTCATTAGACACGCCGGTAACTTCTTTATGCCTTGCCGAATCCATGTGTTTAAGATCATAAAGTACCAGCTTGGTGTAATTTAACACCTCAGCCAACGCCTCCCAGTCGGCATAGCCTGTGGTATCCAGGGCGGTGTGGATTCCTTTCTGCCTGGCTTTTTGCAATAAGGCCAGGGTAAATCGCCACTGGACCAAGGGCTCGCCGCCTGAGACGGTCATGCCTCCCCCTGATCTACGATAAAAATTGGAATCCTTTGCCACCTCTTCCATTACTTCATCTACACTCTTATACTCCCCGCTCGCTTCTATTGATTTTGAAGGGCAGATTTCGGCGCATTTCAAGCAATAATTACACTTTCCCCACTCAATAACCCTTCCCTCTTCCCCTATGGAGATTGCCCTTTGGGGGCAGATTCCGGCGCATTTAGCGCATTTGATACATTTGATGTTCCTGGTAATAATCTCCGGCAAGAGCCTTATTGACTCGGGGTTCTGGCACCAGGGGCAATGAAGGGGACAGCCTTTTAAAAAGACTGTGCTCCTTATCCCAGGCCCGTCATGTATAGAGAAACGTTGGATGTTAAAGACAACCCCCCGCTCATTATGCAGGTTTTCCCTCTCTTTTCCCGTTTCCATTTTAATTCCGACCCAAAACCCGAAACGTGAAATCCCCCTCAATCCCCCTTTTCCAAAGGGGGAAGTGTTTCTCCTCCCTTTGAAAAAGGGAGGATGGGAGGGATTTGAGAATATTTCTTGCGAACAGCTAACTTGATAGTATAGGAATTTCCTTTTTAAATAACTTTAGGCACTTTAAACTTTAGCTCACTTTAGGCACTTAACTTGATACGAAATCCCTGCATGATAACAGCATGGTGTGTGGGGCCTAATTTCCCACACACCATGCTGTTATAGTAAACTCAAGAAGATTATATAGTTAATTGAATCAATTGGAAGTTAGAAGCTATGCTCCGTTCTGCAAATGATGCTGTCCTGTGTTTCATGCGGCAGATCAACGAAGTAAGCGCTATAACCGGCGATTCTTACCTGGAGATCGGGGTACTTTTCCGGATTTTGCTGGGCATCTTTTAGGGTTTCAGAGTTTACTACATTAAACTGAATATGGGGAATGGTCATCTTTTCATACCACTCTTTCAAATATTCAGCGAAGAGTTTTTTGTTCTCTCCCTCAAGAAATGCCGGCATAAATCTCTGGTTAAAGAGACCGGTATGAAGAAAAGGCACTTTGCCCACGGAGTTAAGGACCGCTGTAGGACCTTTCTTGTCGGCGCCCGCCGCAGGCGAAAAGCTGCCATCAGCCATAATATCGGACATCATCCTGCCGTCGGGTGTGGCTCCAATGCCTAAAGCCATTGCCTGATAAGCAATTACCGAACTTCCATCTATGGTACAGGGGTTATCCCAAGCATCTTTAATGTTGTGAACAGTTTCGTACATTCTCCTTTTTACCTTTACCGTCCACTCATCAACATAGTCATCGTCGTTGCCGTACTTGGGAGCATTAAGGAAATCCTGACGCATCTCTTCATAACCATCCCAATTTGATTTCATGGCGCAAAGAAGCTCATCCATCGTATATTTCTTCTCCTCAAAAACCAGTTTTTGGATGGCTGCCAGTGAATCAGCGACATTTACAAAACCCAATGAGATTAACTGGGGCTCGCTGTCAAACTCCAGATTATACTTATACAGATCATTACCACGCTCCAAGGTCTCATCGAGCATCAAGGAATTAAAGGGATCTGCGTTATAATCCATGATTACCTGATGACCTATATTATGAGAAAGAGCGGCTATTTTTGTATAGAAGTCTAATTGCTCACATATAGCATCGAGTAATTCATCGCATGACTTCATTTCCCTCGGATCTTTGGTTTTTGGTCTTTCCATGAGATTTATCCCTCCTTTCAAAAATAAAGGGATTGGGGATCTGACCCCAATCCTACTCTTACTGGCTGAAAGCATCTTTCCCCTGGTAAAGGGCATATTCCATCATCTTGGGCGCAGCTAAAAAACTTATTACTGGGAAAAAACCTGAAGAAAGAGGTTTGCCTGTACAAGTCATGGCCACACACCCTGCCGCCTGGGTCCTCTTGGCATCTTCGAGAGAATAACCACGCATCAATGCCCACCTCTCCAGCAGCTCCTCATTAAAGATTGCCGGATGACCAGTCCCACACCGAACCAGTTCAATAACCCTCTCTATTACGTCAGGATTTACATTACGGTGATAACGGAACATGATAGGAGGTTGATTGATCCGGACGTCGGCCATTGCTTCCAGGATCAGGCAGGTCAGATCATTTGATGCATCCCTTCCATTCGGCCTCGAACCGCCAATATTGGCCGTATAGAGTACATCAGTGCCAGCCGTTAGGGAGAAGGTTTGAGGATGTTCGATATAGTTGCCTACCTCCTGAACTTTCAGCATCCAGCATTCTATCATCTCTAATGCCTTAGCCCTGGTGAGTTTTCCTTCTTTCATATCTTTCTCATAGTAAGGCCACCATACCTGGTCAAGTCGACACCCCGAACCATTGCCGGGTATCGCAAGAAACCTGCCAACTACCTCATTAAACCAGAAAAATTGGAGCGCTTCCTGGAAAGTACGGGGGGGATTTGCCGGCACCCAGTCACAAACGGCTGCAATCTCTTCTAATTCCTTCTTGCGAACTGGGTCCTGCTCTTTTTGCGCCTGTTCCCTGGCAAGTTCAGCATACCTTTCGGCAAATCTGATCAGCGCCTTTCCACATTTAATCATACCTTCCCAGGTATTCTTCTTATGGATATAATCGGCAGGATGCATTTCAAAGGATTTGCTTTCCAATTCCTTAAGTTTTGCTTCTGCCTTTTCAATCCTTGCGTTGACACCTCCCTGGAAAATTTTTTCGTAATCATAGTCCATTAATGTCCGTCCGGCATTCCAGAGATCTGCAAAAAAGCATGGGTTTTCTGGAGTGCGATGTACAAACGGCGATACCTCTTTTGGCAGAACAGACTCTACTAAACATTCCTGTGATTTGTCTTTCCAGTAATCATAAATCTCATCGAGTATCTCTTTTTTCTCTTCGGGCGTTACCATATGCTTAAAGCCGGTTTCCAATGACTCCGGTATATAGGATACGGAAATTTCAGGATACCACCTCACCTCATCGGGTGCACTATTAGGATCCCCCACAATGATCTCTCCCGGCTTAATAAAGATGGGCATTTCATCACATAACCGAGATATAGCTTCTGCCTTTCGTAATACAACCGGTTGCCCTTCAGTTTCTTTAAAAGCCTTCGTAACAATCCTTGCCCGATCAAGATCGATTTTTACATCCCTTCGAAAGCTGACCACTCCTAATCCACTGACAACATCAGACCAGTCCTTTATTACCACCGCCTTTGAATAGCAATCATCCCTTAATTTAGCAACCCTGGGTGTACAACCAAACCCCCAGTCATAAGGTTTCGCCTTTTTTGCCCTGTCCTCAAACGAAATAGCTCCCGGTTTTGGAATTAATTCTGCCATAACAATATCCTCCTTTTACATTTATTGTTCATCATCAGATGAACTGTTATAATTACTGAGGTAATTGCAAAAGTCCCACCATGTCATTCCCGCGACGTTTTTGGGCGGGAATCTATTTGGTAACTGCTTGATATCATAGATGCCCGATAAAAGCATTCGTGCATGACAG
>MNZP01000037.1 GCA_001873675.1 Syntrophaceae bacterium CG2_30_49_12
TGCCTTTGTGCCTTTGTGGCAAGATACCTGAGTAGTTACGAATAATTTTGCACAGAGGTGGTTTATGGAGGTGGTTTATGACAGAGTACGATTTCTGGAAGATATTTCCCCGGATGCCAAAGAAGGTAACCATCGGTGATATTACGCTCCGTGATGGCCTCCAGCATGAGGAAAAATTTATTTCCACGGCGGCCAAGATCTTTTATGGGGAAGAGATGGTCCTGGCGGGGTGTAGAGAGATCGAATTAACCAATCTGGGAAGTCCCGAAGGTATCCCTCAGTTCAGGGATGGAGAACAGGTACTTGTCTATTTCAGGGGTGAAAAGTTTAAAAAACGATGTGAGAGGGCTGGTGTAAACTGCGATGACATTACCTTTACGGCCGTTACCATTCGTGAGACAGCCGTGGACACAGCCATCGAGTTTAAAAAAAGGGGGATCGGTCCTGATCGTATCCTGATGATGGTCTCCACCGATCCCGAACACCATTTTGCCAACTCCGGTACAACCCTTTCCCAGTACTGGAAGGAGGCCGAGCGGTGTATCAAAAAGGCGGCCGATGTAGGTATAAAGATGTGCGGCACCGTGAGTACCATCTGGGGAAGCCCCATCACCGGGGCCACTAAATTAGAGGATGCCGTGGAGTTTTCCAAGCGCTGGCTGGAAATCGGCGCCTACGACATTGAACATGCCGACCACGATGGTTCTGCCTCTCCAGATCAGGTTTACCGCTATTTTTCGATGGTCCTTGACGAGATACCACACCCGGAGGTCCATCTGGCCCATTTCCATGAAACCAAGCGTATTGCCAGCGCTTCTGTCCTGGCGGCCCTCCAGGCCGGTATTACCCGCTTTGAGGGAACCCTCGGCGGGTTGGGGGGGCAGCCGACAAACTTTCTAGATGACTGCCCGGTCAGGGGAACAGGTGAGTATTATTACGGGGACCCGAGGTACGTGGGTCTTGTCACCATGGAAGATATGCTGGTAATGATTGATGAACTGGGCATCGAGCACGGCTATGATGTGGATCGTGTTTTGTGGCTGGGAGCAAAAATGGAAAAGACGATCGGTCGAAGACTGCGATCTGAAGCCATTTACAACGGCCGGACCATGAAAGAGGGACATCCGGAGTTTGCCCGCCCTGGCCTTCCGAAGCTGATACAAAAATTAGGGGAGGAGCCTGGTCGGAAGATCCCCAGGGACTGGGCAGCAAAGGCGGCATTGCCGGAGAAGTATCGTCCCTGAACTGTCAGGTGAAGGATGTAAAAATTTAAAATTAAAAATTAAAAAAAGGAGGTAGCTAAATGAGTGTGGAAGTCACGGCTCCTATGCCGGGAACTATTCTGAAGGTTTTGGTAGAAGTTGGCGATCAGGTAAAAGAAGATGAAGAGGTGGCTATTCTTGAGGCCATGAAGATGGAAAACCCGATTTATGCACCCAAAGACGGAAAGGTTGTTGAGATAAAGGTCAAAGAAAAAGACAGGGTTGATACAGATCAGGTATTGGTCGTTCTTGAATAACTAATAATGTCAGGAGTCAGGAGTCAGGGGTCAGGGATCAGATGAGGGAAATTTTAGACGGGCGGGATAAGCCCCATCCCCGCCCGTTCTTATTTGACGAGGAAGATATCCCTTTCTCTGTCCTGAAGATAAACATAATTATACTTATCTTTACCGGTTTCCGTATATATCTCCTCACCTTTGGCTCTGCAGGCAGGGCAGCTCTGTCCCGGAATAATGACGGCAAAGATCCTGTTTCCTGTATCGGCGGCAGAAGCAATAGTGACCAGCCCCCCGCAATCAGTGCAAACCCTGACGGTTTCTTCCTGTTGTTCGCTGATACCGTCGGTATCGTAATAGACAGGCTTTTTCCGTCTTACGTATTCTACATTTCCGATCAGTTTTTCCCTCATCAACCCTCTTTTTTCCCAGAGGGTGTAGATTTCCGCCGCTTCCTTTTCTACATACCGGCTGATCTCGTCAGACTGCCTGATGGTCAAAGGGTCATAGTCCGGTTCCCTCACATTACTGTAATCCAGACCCGCCATCGCCAGAATGATGCCGACATTGACATAGGGAAGGGCTTTTTCAATAGAATATCCCCCTTCGAGGACCGCGATGTGGGGTGAGAGTCTGTCATTCAGCAGGGCATACCCCTGGGCGGTAAAGCACATATCGGTGATGGGATCCGAGTAGTGGTTGTCCTGTCCCGCCGAATTAATCACGAGATCCGGTTTGAATTCATCTAAGATGGGCAGAATCACATGATCCAAAATGTAGAGAAATCCCTCATCCGACGTCCTTGGCGGCAAAGGTATGTTGATGGTGGCGCCGAGGGCGTTGGGGCCACCGAATTCTCTATGGAAACCGGTTCCCGGATATAGTGTCCTTCCGTCCTGGTGGATAGAAATGCACAGGGTGTTGGGGTCATTCCAGTAGATATCCTGAGTGCCGTCCCCGTGATGACAGTCGGTATCTACAATGGCGACCCGCCGGGGGCCGTAATGCTTTCTGATGTATTCAACCATGATGGCCTCGATATTGACGTTGCAGAAGCCACGGGCGCCACGGACGACCAGCATTGCATGATGACCCGGCGGCCTGACCAGGGCAAAGGCGTTATCCACCTCTCTTTTCATGACCTTTTCTGCCGCCGTTATTGCCCCACCCGCCGAGACGAGATGCGATTCGGTAATCACGCTTCTTGTGTCGGGGACACAGATGTGAACACGGTTGACATCACCAACAGTGGCTAATCCTGGTTTGAATTCTATGATACTATCAAAGTCAAGAAGCCCCTCTTCAAAGACCTGGTCCTGTGTGTAGAGGAGTCTTTCTTCCCTCTCCGGGTGAGTCGGAGAAATGGCCCAGTCGAAGGCGGGAAAGAAGATGAGACCCGTCTTTCTTTCCTTTTTCAGCATATCACGTCCTACGTCCTTAGAGAGGCTATCAGACCGGGCTTAACCTGAGCCCTGACCCTGATATTTTTGCCGGTGGTGTAGAACCCCCTTACCATGTTGAACTCCTGATCTTCAGTGACCTCAATCTCCAGGTCTTCCTCTTTTGCCCCCATTTTTATCGCCCTTTCTCGAAGCTTTTCTTTGGCGATTCCGATGGCATCTTCACGGGTAAATTGCGGGGGAATGACAATCCGGTCGCCCTCCTCGCCGATGGTCAGAGTTCCCTGCTCGGTATCGGCAAGGATTGTCATTTCCGCCGTTGTCCGTGCCAGGGCCGCCCCTATGGCGTTCGCCACTTCCGCATGTTCAGGGATATAAACAGGACAACCCAACATCTCTCCGAGACGGAAGGCCATGGGCCTGGCAGAACCACCTACCACGTACAGTATCTTCGGTTCCAATCTTCTGTCCTCAAGTATCTCGTGTATCGTGTAGACAGGACGATTGACGATTGCTTCCATTTCATCCAGGCAAGCGGAGGCGATCTTCTCACAGGTTTGCTCAAAAATGGTCTTAGCCGCTTCAAGAACGCTACATTGCATATGGCGGGATAGCGGCAACAGGGCTCCCTTCGCCCTTTCCCTCTCACCGATCGAGGTCAGGCCGAGGACGATCATGGCATCCGTCGGCGTGGGGAAAGGTCCCCCGAAGGCGGCAGCCGGCCCTTCTCTTTCAGGACCGATAACGATCCTGCCGTCTTCACATCTGACCCTGCTGTCACCCCCCACACCGATAGACCTTATCCGTAGTCCCCTGACCAGGGTTTTATGTCCGAAAATGGTGACACCCACTGCCTCCAGAAGGGGGACACCCCCGGCAAAAACGGCAATATCCGTGGTTGTCCCGCCGATGTCGAGGGCAATGGCATCGTCTCTGCTTTCAACCATACTCAGGATACCCATAATGCTGGCAGCGGGACCGGAAAGTATTGTCTGCACAGGAAATTCACCGGACTGAGCAATATCAATGGTTCCTCCATCCGCCTTGAGGATGTAGATCGGAACAGAGACATTTCTTAGATGCATTAAATCTAAAACCTGTTTTACAAAGTTAGTGTATATCTCCCGGATGGCCTCATTGAGGAAGGTTGTTGCTATACGCCGGGGAAAGTTGAGGCGTCCGGCCATGCGATGGCCAAGAGACACATGTCTTACATGGGTGGCGATGGTTTCCCGTATCTCTATTTCCTGCTGCGGGTTTCTTATGGAAAATTTTCCCACAATACCGCAATGGTCAATTCCGTCCCTCTGGAAACGTTCACCGATCCGGGATACATTATCCCGATCAATCCCGGCAATCTCCATGCCCCGGTGATTGACATAACCGGGAATAAAATGGCAATCCTCATTGATTCGTAAAAGCGAGGGGGAGAGTCCCGGACCGCTGACCAGAATCATCCCTACCCTGTCGGTCTTGCCCTGAACAATGGCATTGGTGGAAATGGTAGTACTGAGAACGACCCTTTCCAGTCTTTCGGGATTTTCCTCTCTTAACAGGTCATCTGTCACCCTCCACAGCGAATCGAGCAGGTCTCTCTCGTTCGTAATGACCTTTGCCTTTTTCTTTATCCTTAAGTCTTCAATGAGGACAGCATCCGTATGTGTACCACCTACATCAATACCCATTATCATTATTTTTTTATATAACGATAAATTTATCTTGACAAGGTGAAAAAAAAGCGTATCGTCTCTTCTCAATACTGGATGATAAATACATCATCCCCAAGTGAGAAGAATCTTTGAAAGGAGGTGAAAGTGTCTATGAAAAAGATCTTTGCCGTTATTTTTTCTCTGCTTTTCTTTGTCGCCTTATCGTTTGCAGTAGTTGGCTGCAAAAAGGCAGAAGAGCAGAAACCGGAAGAGGCTGTAACTGAAGCGCCAGCTCCGGCACCAGCTCCTGAGGCAGCACCAGCTCCAGCACCTGAGGCAGCACCAGCTCCGGCACCTGAGGCAGCACCAGCTGCTCCAACAACCCCGTAATATTTAAAAAACTGCAGAGGGAAAAACTGACCGAGTACTCAAAACCGTGGGTGCTCGGTTTAGTTTTTTTACCAACGGATAACAAGTATCTTGCTCCTTGAAATTGCGAATTATTTATGGTAAAAAAGCATTAACGAACTTAAGGAGGTGATATTATGTCCAGCAAAAGTGGCGATTTTATCAAGGGTTTGTTAATAGGTGTGTTAGTTGGCGCTATCGCAGGTATCCTCTATGCTCCTAAGAGCGGGAAGGAAACACGCGAGGATATCGGCAGAAAAGCCGAGGAGATAATGGCAAAGGCAAAAGAGGAATATGAGCGGGCGCTGGAAAAGAGTAAAAAGGCCTACGAAACAGCCGCCAAGCACGCAAAAGAGTTGCAGCTATCGGCGAGAGAAAAGGTGGAAGAAATAGGAACTAAGGCGAGCGAACTTGCCGAACGCGGAAAAGAATCGTTTCAGGATAGCAAAGGTCGGCTGAAGAAGGCGATTGATGCCGGAATGGAAGCCTTTAAAGAGGAGAAAGAAAAGATGTCATAGAAACTTGAGAGAAAACGAAAGGGGAAGTCCTATGGGCCTGGAGACCGGTTTAGTTATTTTAAATGTAGTATTTCTTCTTATTGCTGTCTTTTCCATTCCCTTTCTTTTTCAACTCTGGCGAATGGCAAAGAACATTGCCATAACCCTCCAAACGCTTAATCGTAGTTTACCCTGCATCCTGCAAAATCTGGAAGAGATTACATCAAATATTGTCAGTGCCACGGACACGGTAAACAGTCACATTGAAGGTCTGTCATCTGCCATCAAAAAGATTCAAGGTACACTGGATCTCGTTGGAAATTTGGAGGCCGTGATAAGACTTCCTTTTTTCAAGACACTGGTGACTCTATCTGCCGTTCTAAAAGGTGTACGAGCTTTCCTAAATGTTTTTCGTTCTGCCCGTTAATCTACTTACAATCTTAGAAAATAAAAAGATAGATTTTAAACGGAGGGGAGAGTTGTGTCGAGGGTAACATACGGGAACAAATGGGGGCGGGTCCGTACCCATACCGTGGCCGCGAGGCCCGGGACAACGAGACCAGTGGAAGATGTGGTAAGGGAAATCAAGAAAGGACAAGAGGATCTGCGAGGGGAAGATTACCGGGAACGGTCGCTGAATCTTTATGGTTTTATATGTGCCCGCTGTGGGAGGGAGTTTAACGAGACTAACCGCCATCTGCTGACGGTTCACCACCGGGATGGCAACCATCACAACAATCCGTTGGACGGGAGCAACTGGGAAAATCTCTGTGTCTACTGTCATGAGGATATTCATAGCCGGTCTCTTCTTGGAAGTTATCTGGAAGGGTCGTCCGGGACAGATGAATGCAGTTTCGATGAAAGCAGTCTCGTGTATAAAGATGAAAGGAAAGAAACAGCTCCCTCCGGCTTGGGAGTCGTGGGGGAGAAACTGAAGAAGGCCATGGAAAAGAAAAAGACATCCATCACGTAGTCCTGATATTTTCCTTGACAATTATTTCATCTCTAATATAGAAAATCTGCAATTTAGATGAAAAATTAAAACTTTGAAAGTTAAATGGGGGAAGATGATGACGGATGTTTTTTTCAGCTCATGGGGGGGGGAGATTGTAGATAACAGGGGTAAGGAACCTGAGAATTATGAAAAAATTAAAGGGATTGCACTACCCTCGCAATTTGCGGGGAAGGAAGACATTCGGGCATTGATTGGCTGGTACGGCATTGTATTGAGATCCCGGGATGTCAATATTGTTGATCTGTGCCGGGCGTACATAACAGCGGTGCAGAGTGAATCCTGCGGCAAATGTTTTACCTGTCGTGTCGGCACCATGGTCCTGGCAGACACCCTGACAAAGATCTGCCGGGGAAACGGTGATGAGGGAGATATTGATGCCCTTGTCCGGGTCGCGGAAGTTATTCGGGAAGGTTCAAAATGTAACCTGGGGCAAACCGGACCGATTCCCCTTTTAGATGCGGTAAAATTATTTGCTGAAGATTTTAAGAGGGCAGTGCAGGACAAGAAGCCCATCTTAGAAGGCAACTATCACTATAAACTTACCGCCCCCTGCATGGATGCCTGCCCGATACATCTGGATATCCCCCGCTATGTAGAATCCATAAAGGAAGGAAAATTCGAGGAGTCACTGAATACCATTGTAGAGAAGCTGCCACTTCCCGGTGTGGTCGGGAGAGTTTGTGTAAGACCGTGTGAGATGCATTGTCGCCGAACAATTCTGGATGAACCGATCTCCATAAAATATCTCAAGCGCTTTGTGGCGGATGATAATCTGAAAAAGAAGAAAAAGGTGTCGTTTAAACAAACACCGTCGGAAAAAACAGGTAAAGTTGCCATTATCGGTGCAGGACCTGCCGGACTGGCCTGTGCTTATCACTTGGCGCTCAAGGGGCATACGGTCACGATTTACGAGAGATTTGGAGAACCAGGCGGGATGGCGGCAATGGGTATTCCTGATTATCGTCTCCCGAGGAATATCCTCGGTTTTGAGGTGGAACAGATTCAAAAGATGGGCGTTGCCATAAAATACAATACAGTGGTGGGAAAGGACATTAAACTTTCTGATATAGAAAAGGAAAGTGAAGCAATATTCATCGGTATCGGGGCTCAAGCCAGCACTGCCATGGGAGTGGAGGGAGAGGACAAGGGATACGGGGGCTTCATTCCCGGTATTGAGTATCTTCAGAAAATTAACGTGGGAGTTGATCCTTACCCGGAGGGGAAAAAGGTGGTCGTGGTAGGTGGTGGGAACGTGGCTATAGACTGTGTGCGCTCTTCCTTCCGCATCGGGAAGGAGGACGTAAATCTCGTTTATCGGAGAACAAAGAGAGAAATGCCGGCAGATCACGTGGAGATCAAAGATGCCGAGGAAGAGAACGTAACATTCCATTATTTGACCAATCCTAAAAAGATACTCACCAGAGAGGGAATGGTAATCGGTGTCGAATGTATCCGTATGGAATTAGGTGAGCCGGATGAAAGCGGGCGGAGACGTCCCGTTCCCGTGGAGGGTTCTGAATTCGTAATAGATTGTGATATCCTGGTTCCCGCGATCGGGCAGGCCATTGATCTGGGGCTCCTCGAGGGTAAATCCGGTGATAATGTAAAAACAACGAGAAAAAGTACCCTGGTGGTAGATGAGTTCACCATGCAGACAAGCAATCCCAGGATATTTTCTGCCGGCGACTGCGTGACCGGTCCTTCCGCACTTATCAATGCCTGTGCCGGCGGCAAAAGGGCCGCAGTTAATATAGACTGTTTCATAAATGGCAAGAGATTAGAGGCCACTGATGATGATTATTTTGACAGACTATTCAATGATGTCAAAGTTTTCGATCCCAGGGAGAAGATAGGATTTTTAGGGGGAAGAAAGATGTTGCACCTGCCGATGCTTCCCCCGGAAGAGAGAAAGCAAACATTTGCCGAAGTAGAAAAAGGATACCATTTTCTCGAAGCAAAAGCTGAGGCAGATCGTTGCCTGAGATGCTACCGGGTGGGGATGATAGCGGTTTAACACAAAAACTATTACATTAAAGAGGATGGAAAATGGTGAAGCTAACCATTGATGAAAGAGAGATCACGGTAGAGGAAGGCGCCACAATTCTTGACGCTGCGAAACTGGCAGGGATCAAGATTCCGACCCTTTGTTATCATAAACGATTAAACCCCATAGGCTCATGCAGGATGTGCGTGGTAGAAATCGAGGGGTTGCCTAATCCCATGACGGCATGCACGACACCTGTTGCGGAAGGCATCAAGGTGGTCACAAATTCCGAACGTCTGCAACGGATGAGAAGGGAGACCCTCAAATTGATGCTGGTCAACCACCCCCTTGACTGTCCCGTCTGTGACAAGGGTGGGGAATGCTCGCTCCAGGATCTGGTATATGAGTTTGAGATAGAGACCGCAGAATACCGGGCGGAGAAAAAAGAGCGGGAGGCGATTTATGCTACCCCCCTTATCCGCTACTGGCCGGACAGGTGTATCATGTGTCTGCGCTGTGTTGCCGCCTGCCGGGATATAAAAGCGTTAGGAGCCATTGATATTGTTGGTTCAGGCTTTGGAGCAGGTATATCTCCGGTAAATAAGGAGAAGTGTGAGTCCTGTGGTGAATGTATCAAGGTTTGTCCCACCGGAGCTTTAACGGAAAATCTGAGCCGGTACAAGGGGCGCACCTGGATGGTAAATCGTGTCAAGACTACCTGTGCCTACTGTGGATGCGGTTGTCAGCTTGAACTCAATGTGATGAATAACCGGGTTATCGGTATCACGACAAAAGATGATGATGAAGTAAACAGGGGGAGTTTATGTGTCAAGGGACGCTTTGGGTATGAATTTATCGGAAGTGAGGAGCGCCTTACAAAGCCTCTTATTAAACGGGACGGGAAATTCCACGAGGCCGCTTGGGATGAGGCGTTGGATCTGGTTGCAGAAAGATTGACAGCGATTAAAACCGCCGCTGGAAGCGATGCCATTGCCGGTCTCTCTTCCGCCCGGTGTACCAATGAGGAGAATTATCTCATGCAGAAGTTCCTGCGGGCGGTTATCGGAACAAACAACATAGACCACTGTGCCCGGCTTTGACACTCCTCTACTGTGGCAGGTCTTGCCGCATCATTCGGCAGTGGGGCGATGACAAATCCCATCGCCGATCTCCTGAAATCGGAGGTCATATTAGTAACGGGAAGCAATACCACGGAATGTCATCCGATCTTTGCCAACTACATAAAAGAGGCGGTTCTAAGAAAAGGGGCAAAATTAATCGTTGTAGATCCAAGAAAGATAGATTTAGTTGACTATGCAGATATCTGGCTCAGAGCAAAACCGGGTACTGATATTGCCTGGATCAACGGGCTTATTCTCCTTATTATTAAGGAAAATTTGCAGGCCTCTGAATATATAAAAGAGAGGACGGAAGGCTTCGAGGAGCTCAAGGCCGCCGTCGAAAAATATACCCCCCAGTATGTTTCCGGTATTACAGGTATACCGGCTTCAGATTTAATGGAGGCAGCCCGCGCTTATGGCAAGGCAAAACCGGCGTCAATCTTGTATACGATGGGAATTACCCAGCATATAACGGGGACCGACACTGTCAAATCCCTGGCGAATCTGGCCATGCTCTGCGGGAATGTTGGTGTTCCCGGGGGAGGGGTCAATCCCCTCCGCGGGCAGAACAATGTGCAGGGGGCATGTGACCTTGGCGCCCTGCCCAATGTCTTCACGGGGTATCAACCGGTTACCGGTGATGAGGTGAGGGAGAAATTTGAAGAGGCATGGGGTGTGAATAACCTCCCCCGCACACCAGGACTTACAGTTACCGAGATGTTCAGCGCCGCCGAAGAGGGGAAGGTAAAGGCGATATATATCATGGGTGAGAACCCGCTCCTGTCTGACCCGGACATGAATCATATAGAACATTGCCTAAAATCGCTGGAGTTTCTCGTAGTCCAGGACATATTCCTTACAGAGACGGCGAAGTACGCCGATGTTGTCCTTCCCGCCACATCTTTCGCCGAGAAGGAAGGGACCTTTACAAATTCTGAAAGAAGGGTTCAGCGTGTAAGGAAGGCCGTTTCTCCACCGGGGGAGGCGAGAGAAGATTACCGGATAATATGCGAGTTGTCCGGAAGGATGGGGTACCCGATGGATTATAAAGGTCCAGAGGATATAATGGAAGAGATCCGTAGCGTAACTCCGAGCTATGCCGGTATAACCTGCCAGCGTATTGAAGGGGCCGGTATCCCCTGGCCCTGTCCCGATGAAGGCCACCAGGGAACACCGATCCTCCACATAGAAAAGTTCGTGAGGGGTAAAGGGCTATTTTTTGCCATTGATTACAAACCACCGGCAGAACCGACGGATGAGGAGTACCCGTTCCTGCTTACCACAGGAAGGGTATTGCAGCATTACCATACCGGCACAATGACCCGTAAAGGGAGAGGGCTCAATATGCTTTATCCTGAGCTTCTCGCGGAGATAAACACGGATGATGCCGTGCATCTGGGTATCGGCTCCGGTGAGTTTATCCGCATCGCATCCCGTCGCGGGGATATCAAAGTAAAGTCCTTGATAAGTGAAAGACCGGGCAGGGGGGTTATCTTTGTTCCCTTTCACTTCAGTGAATCGCCGGCAAACGCCTTGACGATAAACGCCCTTGACCCGATAGCGAAGATTCCCGAGTACAAGGTGTGTGCGGTTAAGGTGGAAAAGGCGTAAAGATTAGTAACTACTCAGGTTGTCAGGTTCACAGTTCACGGTTAAGGGTTAAGGGTTAAGGGTTGGCTTGCGTTCTTCATATTTCATTAGTCTAACCTTGAACCGTGAACCATGGAACTTTGAACCTGAGTAGATACGAAGATTAAACTTACAGGTCGTAGAGGGTTTCGTCAACACGCGGCTTTGGTCGTTTGCTCCTTTTCCTTGTCCTGGCCTCGAGGAGAAAAGGCTCTTCCGTTTCCAGTAAATCTCCCATCTCCTCTTCGATCTTCTCAGGATCTTCCCCCCTTTCCATGCGGGAGAGGGCATCCTCCATCCCCGGCCCCAGATTAAGACCCGTTACGTCAGAGAGTTTCCTCATCAGCAGGGCCGCCTGACGGGGGTCGTCTTCGGCGATTTTATCTGCTTCCCCGGCCAACATGGCCATCGCTTTTTCCATCTTTGCTTCGTCAATGGGGGGAAGGTCATCGCTTAGCGCATCTTTTTTTCCTGAAATCCTGGCAAATACAGACATCTGGCGTTCTAAGCTGACTATTCTGCATTTCGGACAGTGGGGGACCTTTTGGGTGTTGACGGACCTGGAAAAAAAGTTGTAAACGGTATTACATTTCTTACAGTAAAACTCATAGATTGGCATTGCCGGACCTCACTATAGTGAACGACATAAGTAAAGAGAAGATGGATATAAATTGAATAACGGAGTTTTCTCATTAATTTCAATGTGCCATGCATTAAAAAGGCTATTATAAAGAATTAATC
>MNZP01000090.1 GCA_001873675.1 Syntrophaceae bacterium CG2_30_49_12
CCAGTAGGACAGGCGTCTCGCCTGTCAAAAGGTATTTTCAGGTGAAACCCTCATGAGCCCGCGGCTCACAAAGGGGCATGAAAATATAAACAATGGTCTATTTTCGGAGCAAAAAGAGCGCCGAAAAGGAGCTGGATGTTTCAGGAAACGCCTATGTTCAGGACATGTGGACCTTCATCGACGACAAGTTGGGCGATGACGGACAAACCATAAAGGTGGACACCCTCTACAAGAACTTCATGGGCATAGGCGGACCGAAGGACTATGGACTCACCCGGCGGATGGTTCAGATCTATCTCCTTTGCCTTGTCCGGGACGGCCGTGTGCGGATTACCGTAGGGGCGAAGGCCAGGCTTGCCTCGCCCATGCTCGATTATTCGAATATCGCCGATGTGGAATTCTCCACCAAGGTTCTGGATGCTTTGGGCGAGGTTCAGAAGGTGGCCAAACCTGAAAACTGGGAGGTGCTCAGGCCCTATGCTGAGAAGCTCCTTGGCATTGAGATCCCATCCACGCAGGATGATGCCCTTATCACGGAGTACCGGGCCAAATTGCGGCAGCTCTTTGCGCAGGAAAAGGAGGCATCTTCCAGGACTGCAAGCCGCGCTCAAGGCCTGTTTGATATTTTGAAAACGGACAATCCCTACGAACCTGAGCTGGCGCAGGTCGTAAAGCTTTTCTCTGCAAACGTCGAAGGCGGTGATGACATCCATCTCATTCTTTACGCCCTGAAAGAGGCCATGAACTACCAGGCCTTCGACACGAATAAGGCGACCCCGGCGGAGGTTGACGACCTTGCCAATCGCCTGAAGAACTACCGCGACGTTCGGGCATTTCTCGAATATGAGCCCGAGATGAGAACCGCCCATGCCTATTGCGCTGTCACCCTGGGGGATGCAAGAGAGTTAGCCCAGGCGCGAAAGGCCATTGAAGGCGTTCGAGCCAAGCTCCTGAATCTGAAGGAGTACATAGACTCCGACGTTCAATTACTTGACGATGCATCCCGGCGAAAGATGGAGGTGTTTTTAAATCCCACTGTGCGCGAACGCCTGGAACAGGGAAAGACGGAGCCGTCCATCGCCGGTTTGCTGGCGTACAAGACTACCGAAGCGCTGCGTGCCTATCTCATCAAAGCGGTGCAGGAAACTCCCGGCACCGTGGACATCATTAACCGATACCTCAAACGCATTGTTGTGAAGCGAGTCAGAATCGCCGATTTCAGGCCCAAAGTAGGCACCATCCAGAAGGACCAAGTCGGTGAAGTAGCCGAGGAATTCGGCCGGTTTCTGGAAAAACAGTTCACCGATCATGAGGGAGATGATGATGCCCTTCCCATGCTCCAGTTGGAATAGGAGTGCGAACCAATGCTTTCGAGTTGGGTTCTTGAAAAGTTGGAGGCGTTGAAGGATGAGCAGATTCTGCTTGTCCAGAATTCGCTTCGTCTTCTTCCGGAAGCGGACGGCGCCGTCCACCGGTTTGCCAATGAGAGCGGATTTACGGTAATCATCGCATCCACGAATCTCGTCTTTAGAGAACTCTTTGAAAAGGCGGCCATTTCAAAGGACGCAAAGAAGCTCCTGCTTATAGATCGCGCGCCGGCACGAAGAAGGGCTCAAGCATCGTTATCGAAAGCGCCCCCTCCTTTCTATCCTGATCTTCTTTCAAAAACTGCGGCTGCGGCGCATATCGATATCAGTTTACGGCAGTTCCTCATCGAAAAGACAGGGGACCCGAACTGGCCTCAGGAATCCAATGATCCACGGTTCGCACGGCTGATTACCGGATGCATCGACGCGGTTCTCAAAGCACACGCGAGCCTGCGCGTAGCCCATCCGACGCGGTTTACCGATCACGATTTCAAAACGATTGTCGCCTATTCGGCGCTGGGCGTTCCCGACGCCGCCTTTAAGCGGCTGGAAGCAAGAAGCTACTGGCGCATCGGCCTTATCGGATATCCGGCGCTGGAGGAGCTTGATACGCTCGCTCCGGAAGTTGCCCATTCCATCCGCGCCGAACTGCGCAGCGCCCCAGCGCCCTCTTGCTGGTTTGCGGACTCGCCTCCGGAACTGATCGTCAGGGCCTTTTATCTCTCAACGATACTGATTCAGCATGTCGATCATTGGAAGCTTTTGCTTGCCGGTATCGACCCGGACCTCAAGGCCTTCAGCGAGATGGATGCCGCCCTGATCCGCGAAGCCGCTCCTGAACTCGTTTCGATCGATCCCCAAAGGGCTCATCGCGACCTTCAGGAGGTGGAGAATTCCTTGTCCAGGGAGGCGCTCAATCTCATCCTCCTCGACCAACTCGGGATTACTGCAAACGGCCGTTTTGCCGAGGTGATTGCCAATGAACGTTATTCCATTATCAGCAGCATATCAAGGACATCATCGACACTGAGGTCATGGCCATCATCCGCGGCCTGTCACCGGATACCAAGGTTTTTGTTGTGGCTGACCACGGATTCGGCGTTATCGGTCGTGAGCGGATCAAGATTGATCCGGCATGGTTGAATGAGGCGACGGATTGCTTTTATCTCAACGCATGGCTACGGCAAGCATTGGGGAGTGTCGTCGCTTCCCGGAGGGTCCGGGACAACGTTTGGGAGTTCCCTGTCTCTGATTTGCGAATGCCTGATTCCGTCGAGGTTTATGACCGGGCCGCGAATCGTACCTGGCAAAAGAAATACGCATCAATCATTTTTCCGCGCACAGGCTACGCCTTGGCCAGGCCGAAGTCGAACTTCAACCCGGACGCTTATTCCCATGGTGGGATTTCAATTCAGGAGATGCTGGTGCCCATGCTCGCCATGCGACTGAAAGCGCCGGAAGAGGGACTGCTTGTCCTCGGCTTGATTGCCGGTCCGTCGGATCTGATCGAAGGCGAAGAGGCTGAGTTTCGGATGCCCGTTCAACTCACTCAATCTCATAAGAATCGTGAAATTCGGATTGAAGTGCAGGCAACCTATCAGAACAAGGAAGGGACGACATCGATACCCAACCAAGTGCAGTATGTATCAGCGACGGGTGGGGATGCTGTTTTCCGATTTATACCGGATGCGGCGGACGCCTCCGATGAAGAGCGGAAAACCGGCATCATGGAAAGAACGTTAAGAATCAGCATCACGTACCGTGAAGTGCAACGCATGGTAAGGAAGGCGCGGATAATCCGATTTTCCTTGCGACTGAATTCCGAAAAGATCGTGCGCAGAGTGCCGGCCCATCTGGGGAAAATATTGGGTCTGACCCCGAGAAGCATGAAATGAGAAGCATATGAATCTGAAACTGAAAGAGGTTTTTAAAGGGAAGGTTGTCAATAAGGCCCATACGATCAATACGGGCGTTGACGAGTTTCCTCGCTACGTCCTTGAATACCTCATTGACAACTACTGTTCGGAGGAAACCTTCCACGAGGACATGGAGAAGGTTGTGAGGAGACTGAAAGAGACCTTTGTGTACGGAGCGGAAGCTGAGAAAATCAGGTATTATATCCGTGAAAACCGCCGCCATTCCGTGATCGCAAGTCTGGAAACCCGGCTGGTCGAAACGGAAGACAAGTACTGGGGTTCCATTTCGGCGATCAACGAAAATTTTGTGAACATTCCGGAAAACATCGTCCGGCAGTATCCCATGCTCCTTTCCGGCGGGATGTGGGGCACCATCGACCTGACCTACGATGAAACCGAGATTCATAGCAAGAAAATCAGGCCCTTCAAGATCACCGGATTTACACCCTTTCAGGTCAGCGTCATCAATCTGGACGAATTCATAGAACGGCGAAAGGAATTCTCAACAGAAGAATGGATTGATGTACTGGTCAATTCCTGTGGCCTGGATCCTGCACAAATGACTCAGCGTCAGAAATTACTCTACCTTTGCCGCTGCATCCCACTGGTCGAAACGAACGTCAATATGGTGGAGCTGGCGCCTCGGGAAACCGGCAAAACCTATCTATATCGCAACATCTCATACTATGCGCACGTGCTTTCCGGCGGTAAGGCAACCCCTGCCCAGCTTTTCATCAACATGAATTCGGGAAGGACTGGAGAAGTCGGCGTCCGTGACGCCGTTGTTTTTGATGAAATTGCAAATACCGATTTTACTGACCCCCGATCCTTCGTGAGTATTATGCAGGGGTACATGCAGGATGCAAAATTCAGCAGGGGGAAGAAAGAAATCCTGGCCTTCGCCAGCCTGGTATTCGTCGGTAATCTCGATGTGCAAGGCAATCTGCCGCACGAGAAATATTATCACCTCTTTGAGCCGCTGCCGGATTTTCTGCAGGTCATTGCATTTCTGGACCGCATTCATGGCTATCTTCCCGGCTGGGAGATTCCCAAACTGGCGCCGAACAGCTATTCACAGGACTATGGGTTTATTACGGATTACTTTTGCGAAATCATGCACGAGCTCCGCCGTATTGAGTTGCTTGGTACGGTGCGAACCCGCTTCGATGTCGTTGATCATGCCAGAAGAACCCACGGCGTTTCCGGACGGGATCAACGCGCCGTCATGAAAACTACCTCAGCTTTGCTTAAACTGCTTCATCCTGACGGACGGATTACCGATGAGGAGCTTGAAGAAATCTTGAGTTTGTCCTGTGAACTGCGTCAACGAGTGCGAGATCAACTCCGTCTGATAGCGCCCGGCGAATATGACCGTATCTCGTTAGGCGCACTGATGAAACCGTCGGGAAAGCAAGTTATCCCTGAACTTCCGGACAGCAAACGTGTTCAGCGCGTTGTTCTTCCTGATCAGCCTTCCGTCGGTGAGGTCATAGGATTGGCTGTCGAAGGGGACCATGGTTGCATCCTCCACTTTGAGATGCAGGCGACCAAAGGGTCTGGGCGCATCGTGCCGCTGGGATCAATCCAAAGGGTCATGCGGGAAAGCATCGAAGCGGCGGCGCAGTATATCCGGGCAAAGCATGAAGACCTCGGGATAAGCGCCGAATGGCGTAAAAGCTATGATGTTGCGGTACTGGCGACCTTTATGGGCGTTCCAAAGGAAGGGCCATCTGCCGGCATCACGATCGCGACCGGGATCGTGTCAGCCTTAAAGAAGCTCCCCGTTCGTAACGACCTCGCCATGACGGGCGAAAGGTTAACAAAGACGTCTCGTGCAACCAAAATGGTTGGCATTTCATGCTTGAACAGGTAAAAATACCACCCTTAGCGCTTCAAAGTGTCCACTCAATCCGCAAATGCTCATTTGACGTTCCAGTCATTCAATAGTTTAATAATGTTCATATTAGATGACAACAGGCCTACATAAACACCCATATTAAAACTTTGCCTTGACAATGGTTTAATTTTGTGATTTTTTGATGACTATGGCTACGAAAAGCAAAACAAAAATAAACCGTCTGATAAATCAGTGGACTGCCGGTACGTCCGGAACCACGTCCTATCTTGTCGATTCCGGATTCAGTCGAGATCTGCTCGTAAAATATAAGAATAGCGGCTGGCTAGAGCCGTTTGGGCGAGGGGCATATATACGTTCCGGGGACAAGGTGGATTGGCCGGGCGCTCTTTATACCCTTCAGAATCAGCTCTCCCTTCCTGTTCATACGGGAGGGAAAACAGCCTTGCAATTGAAAGGATATGCCCATTACCTGCCGGCAAGACAGAATAAAGTTTTTCTGTACGGTCCTCGGGGATTGATATTACCGGCCTGGTTCAAAGGGGATCGTTTCGGCGTCGAGTTTGTTGTGACGCGGACGAATCTCTTCCCTGCGGATTGCCGGGAGGGATTCACTGATTTTAAGGAACGTGATTTTTCGGTCAGGATAGCGGCCCCGGAAAGGGCGGCCATGGAGATGCTTCATCTGGTGCCCAAAGAAGTCAGATTCGACGATGCCCAATTGATCATGGAAAACCTGGTTGCCCTTCGTACCGATGCTGTCCAGTGGCTGCTGGAGGCATGCCGATCCATAAAGGTGAAAAGACTTTTTCTTTATATGGCGGAGAGACAGGAACACACCTGGTTGTCGAAGCTGGATTTATCAAAAATCGATCTCGGGAAAGGGAAGCGGATGATCATACCGCATGGCCGGTATGACTCGAAATATCAGATAACCGTTCCCGTTGATCGTGAAGGAATACCTGCGTGATCGATACAGTTTACTTCAAACAAGCCGAATTACTCCTGCGGACCATTCCGTTAATCGACAGAGAAGCCGTCTTCGCCCTGAAAGGCGGGACGGCGATCAATTTTTTTGTCAGGGATATTCCCCGTATCTCCGTAGATATTGACCTCGTATATCTTCCAGTTGGTGAAAGGGATTTATCCCTCCGGGAGATAAGCTTTGCTAGAGAAGAACTGGTTTCCATGATCGTAAGAGAACTGACCCTCCAGGAAAAACAATTCATTGTCTCCATCAAAGAAGGGACACCTCGGTGGGAGTTGATAGGTATTGAAGGGGTTGAGAACCTGCCCGCCGTCAAGTGGAAACTTTTGAATATCGGTCGCATGAGCTCATCAAAACACAAAAAGGCGGTTCACAAACTGAGAGATTACCTGGGAGTATAGATGACTGCTTTTATGGGCTTATCGCCTTTCCGGCAAATAGTTTTCGAAAATAATGCCATAGAAACGGAAAGAAACTGGCCGATAATTTCAAAGTAGCAGGCTCTGAAGCTCCCGAAGCCCATGCCGAAGTTGACGCATGGGCTCATCTTTTTCCGGCTAAAAGTTTCTACAAGTCACTGATTTTATATGGCGAATGAAGACTTTTTCGCCCCTGGAGGAACTTTTTTGACGTAAAAGGACGTTTTTCAGGAGGATGGTCATGCACAGCCCCGTACCGACAGACACGACCCGCATCGTCAGGAATACCTTCATCGACATGGCCCTGTACCTGGCATGCCTGTTTCTCCTCCACGGCGCAAGCGACATCGCACGGATGAAGGTTACGCCAAGGCCATGAAAAATCTCCAGAAAATCGACATTCCGAAACCGAAGATCAAACGAAAGTCCACCATGGATCGCTTTCTCAAGAAGTTGGAGCAGGAAAGAATCTGATCGAGGGCTGTCCGGGGGTGAATCTCAAGAGAGGTGAATTATGCATGAAAGGAAGCATCTGTTACTATAAGCAGAGAGGGTACTATTACGTCTCCTGGCTCTATAAGGGAAAGCACTACAAGATATACCAAATATAGCGGTGAAAAAATCTATCACCGCAAGATCGCGGAAAAACTTCTGGCCTGCATGCAGGCGGACGAGGGAAGCGGATTCTTCCGAATCGAGAAATACACAGAAGTGAAGGTAGAGGCAAAGCGAAAAATCGTCGCCGACATCATCAGATTACGTAGGCACTCCATAGGCACCAGCGCCGATAATAAAACCTGATAAAATTAAATAAAACATTCATGAGCCATTGGCTCACAAAGAATGATGAAAATTGCAGTCAGGACAGCCGAGACAGCTGTCCTACCATGGATGGTGATTTTATAAACCAGCAGGACAGGCGTCTCGCCTGTCAAAGGGGCATTTTCAGGCAAATTGGCGGAAGTGCATGGGAATCGAACCCACCTGGGACGGTTTTAGCGCCCCACACTGGATTTGAAGTCGAACAATAGGATAAGGCGATTCCCCAATGTTCTTTGTTTTGTTCAACATACTGATTATGCAGAAACACAAAGTCCCTGATATTAAAACTCACTAAACAGCGTTCCTCCCGCACGGCAAGCGCAAGTTGTTCACTGTCAGTTTTCCCCTTTCTTTTCAGATCTTGAGCATGAACGACATCAAATCCCCTTTGCCGCAATGCATAAGCAAGACCTGCGTGGATATCCTCATCTAAAAACAATTTTAGTTTCATCAGCCGCTGTCATTACTGTTCGGGATGAGATTGAACCTGATTCTTCCAGTATTCAATATTAGCTATTTCTTCCAAATCCAAATTAATCTCGTCCTGATGGTCAAAGTAATAAGCTAACGCTGAATGAACTTGGGATGGAGTCAGATGATGTAAGCTATCGAGAATTTCATCAATACTCATGCCAAGCTGATAATATCCGGCAATACAGTTGACGGTAATTCTCGTTCCCTCGATGACTGGCCTTCCCCCTGCGATACCAGGATTCGACATGATGTAGGGATAATCAAAAAATTTACAGTTACAAAATGGTTACAATCCGGGCATGCCGCAAATTGAAAAGACCTCCGTGGAAGAGAGGCCTTTTCGTAACAACTTGATATTACTGGCGGAAGTGCATGGGAATCGAACCCACCCGGGACGGTTTTAGCGCCCCACACTGGATTTGAAGTCCAGGAGGCCCACCAGTGACCTTGGCACTTCCGCGCAGGATGTAAAGAACTTTTTGCAAATGGTTATGGGTATCCAGGCTGGGCCGTCTGTGCGAGAGATGTATCAATCAATTGCACTGTCACCTCATCACCTTTCCTGGCCGACGCTGCATCCTCAGGCAGGATGATGAGTCCGTTCGCCCTGACCATAGACTTCAGGATGCCGGACCCCTGCTCACCTGTGGTACTGACGGTATACATTCCCTCTTCGTATTTGACCATGGCCCTGACGAAGTGTTTCACCCCTTTGCTTTTCTTAATATCTTCATGGAGGAGGGCCTTGATCGTCCTGCGGAACAGGTCTTTGTGGCCCATCATTTTGAGTATAGAGGGCCTGATAAACTGTTCAAAGGAGATCATTGATGATACCGGGTTGCCGGGTAGTCCAAAAACCGGAATCCCTTCCATGGCGCCAAAGGCAAGGGGCCTCCCCGGTCTCATTGCTACACGCCAGAATTCCATGGCATTCCCTACTTCTTCCATGATGTCCTTCACAAGATCATAATCTCCCACCGAGACCCCGCCTGATGAAATGATGATATCCGCCCGCAGGGCAGCCCGGAACTTAGCGATCAGGTCTTCTCTCGTATCTTTTGCTATCCCGATATGCAGCGGGATGCCGCCGCAGTCCATCACCTGGGCGGTAAGGGAATAGCTGTTGCTGCTGATGATTTTCCATGGTGATGGCATCTCGTCAATATCGTCCAGTTCGTCACCGGTAGACAGAATGGCGACAAGGGGCCTCTGATGAATATATATAAAGGAACGGCCCAGAGCGGCCAGCATGCCTACCTCTGCCGGTCTTATGATCTCTCCCCGCGGGATTACCAGTTCACCCTTTTTGACGTCTTCTCCCGCATACCTGATGTCCTGTCCCTGTTTTGTCTGTGCATAGACCTTTACCCTCTGCCCGTCCTTCTCGGTATCTTCCATTCTGATGACGGCATCCGCCCCCTCGGGCACAGGGGCACCGGTCATGATCCTGGAGGCGGTACCAGGTTCCACACTTTTCCGGGGGATATGACCAGCGGGGATATCTTCGATGACACCAAGGATAACCGGGGTTTCCCCCGTCGCCCCCACTGTGTCCTGGGAGCGGAGGGCATAGCCGTCCATCGCCGAGTTGTCCTTCGGCGGGATGTTACGTCTGGCGTATATATCTTCACCGAGAACCCTTCCCAGGGCATCCAGGAGACTTACCTTTTCCAGCCCGAGAGGGACAATCTTTTCAAGAATATGGTTCAGGGCGTCTTCAACGGTAATCATTTTCCTCCGTTTTGCAAAGTTCCTACAATGTAACCAAAGTTTCCCACAAATAACCGGAAACAGTTGAAATATCTATACTTCAATCTCGAGTCTGTACGTAATTTTATTTTATGCCTATATTCATGAGGTGTGATTTAGTTACCAGGTGTTCACACCCCAGGTTTTTCAACAATTCTATTTGCGGTTCGGTTGGGGTGGTAATCTTTCTGGTCTTGATATTCATAGATTTTATGAGAATTTCGTTGACTAAACAGGGAGATAATGCCTGGTAGATGGACTCTGAGGACTTGAACAGTTCTCTCAAAGCCCCACTTTGCTTTACCATATTGACCAGAGTGATGTTTATCAAATAGGACAGTACACAAATAGTATAATGGGCCTTAATGCTGGGGGGTAGATATACATAAAAGGGCTCAATCTCGACGAAGGATTTGAGGTTTTTAAAGGCTTCTTCGATTCTATTCTTTTGTCGGTAAGGTTTTATAAGATCCTTGGGCTCCATCTTAAATTGATTTTGCTCTTTCTCATAATGGTTAGTTACCAGTATCCAGAGTCCATCAACCCTTTGAACCTCTTTGCGATGTTCTTCATCAATCCTTCCGATAATCTTAAACGAATGGACCAGTTTTAACTTACCGGAGGGAAGCTCTTGCTCTATTTTTATCGGTTCAAGGGAATCTATCAGGAGGAGCTTTTTTAAGCCCAGCTTTTCTATTTGCTGATCGATGCTTTTCTTAGTGGCCTCATAGCTCCTTCTCTTTTTGGCCAAGAGAAGTTCTCGATTCTTTTCGACGACAAAGGACATGCCCTTTTCGATCTTCTTCTGCCGGGCCTTCCGCGCTTGATAGAATAAGAAGGGGTTAAAACAGAGGATAAATCGTTTTTCATCCTTAAGCCTGAGTTCCCGATAATAGAGGGTGTCATCGTACTTAGAGAAGCTGCTTTTTAAAAGTATCTCTTCGGCTTCTTTGAAGACATTCTCACAGTTGAAGGATTCGAATAAGGAGAACTCAATCTCCCTGAAGGTGGCAATTTGATCCTTGTCCAGAGCAGAGATGTACTTGAGTTTCTCTTTTTCTATCTGGTTGAGATTATCTTCAGAAACCATACCCCGGTCAAAGACCAAAGTGACCTCTTTGAGGTTAAACTCTTTTTTAACTTTTTCAAGGAGTTCGACAATGGTATTCACATCAGCAGTATTGCCCTCCATAACCTCCCAGTAGAAGGGATAGCCCTGATAAGATATGATCAGGGAGAGGACAATATGGAGCTTAAAGCCCTCCTTGCAATGACCGAATCTGGCCAGGGAGCACTTGCTGCCGGTAATGGTACTGGAGGTTAGATCGTAGAAGATGATATGGCTGGAATCTAAATTTTGTATCCTCCGAAAGAGATGTTTGGTTAAGGCCTCCTTCTCCTTTTCAATCTCTTCCAACTCTCTAAATATTCTACCCTTATTTATCTTGGAGCAGGGGATACCCAGGACGTTCTCAAGTACTGTTTCTCGATACCACTTACCTATTTTGATCTTGCTTCCGGGATCAAGGCATTTATTGATGGTAAATATCCTGGCCATATGATCAGTCTGAACATCTTTTCGGAAATTTAGGGGAAAAACATTATCCAGAGACCAAAGCTCCCAGAGGTGATTGATCACAGCGCAGTCCAGATATCTATAGTTTCTCTCTACAAAAAGATCATCCCGGGTAGTGACAAATGCCTCTGGATATGATAGAGCCTTACAGATGGATTTGATTCTTATCGCCTCTTCATTAGATAAGGCACCCAGATTGGAAAGGATTCGCCTCTTATTTTTGCCTTCTTCCCTGTAGGCTTCGGCCAGGCTATAATAGTGATAAATTTTATCACCTCTACGTTTTTGATGGGTATGCAAATGAATATTTCTTGACATCGATTTTTCTTGTCTGTGCGTAATTAAAATTACATAAATCTTTTGTAGCACAGCATTAACATGATGTCAAGAAAAAAATGTCTGTACGTAATTCAAAATGGCTGAAATCAAATAATGGTAGTATTTCAATATGTTAGAACTTTCGCCCCTCCCTTAGTGGGAAACTTAGGATGTAATAGAGGCTCAATTCCCTGAATGAGCGTTTACAGAAAACTATCTTAAACGATCTACCTTGTCAATATCTAATCAAAGAGTATGTCATACCATTTCGCTTTCTTTGGCTAACTTTGTTGGCTTCGTCGTCGGCGTCCTCGACGTATTAGTAATACGCCTGCGGCGACTCCTCCTTGCCGCCGCGTTATCCTTTGAAAGCGAAATGGTATCAGTTACCAGTTGCTTATTGGCGCGCTCCGGAAAATGATGCTCCTTGCCGAAACTGAACATCTCCTAAATCGCCTTCTCAT
>MNZP01000209.1 GCA_001873675.1 Syntrophaceae bacterium CG2_30_49_12
TCTTGCATGAACGATGTAGAGGTAGATCTCGAAAAAATTTCTAAAATTTTGAAAAAAGCTATTGACTTGGGGGGGGTATGTTGTTATTGTTACCAAGAAGCCAGCGAAGGTCTCTTAGAATGTCTCTTAAAGGAGGTGATATTCATGGAAGTTTGGAGGGAAATGGTAGCTTTTTAAGCTGAAATGTCCTTTTTAAACTTGTATGTGCTTGAAAAATTTGTTTATTTTTTCAAATGTGACAATGTCAAGGTAAATGACGATATAAATATATCAGTTTCTATACGATTAGTAAAGAGGATAGCATGAACGTACTGCTCATTTTCGGGATTGCCGTATGCGCCTTCTGGGTGGCAAGCCGCATCTATTCCCGTTATCTCGCGAGATGGCTGGGAGAAGACCCTGCAAGGCCCACACCTGCCGTCGAGCGGAACGACGGCCGGGACTATGTCCCCACCAGAACCTCTGTCGTTTTTGCCCATCATTTTTCCGCCATCGCCGGCGCCGGCCCCATTCTTGGCCCGACCATGGCCATCCTTTACGGTTTCGTCCCGGCCTGGCTATGGATTGTTCTCGGAGGGGTTTTTATCGGCGCCGTCCATGATTTCACAACTCTCTTTGTCAGCATGCGCGAAGGCGGGAAATCCATGGCCGAGGTGGCACGCAAAACCCTCGGCAACACCGGCTTCAATCTCTTTATCGCCTTTACTATTTTCATGATTGTCCTTTTAACATCGTCCTTCTTGAGCGCTACCTCTATCTCACTCACGTCCCTCTGGCCCTTGAGCAAGATTGGCGTCAGAGAAGGGGAAACTTTCCTCAGGACCATCACCAGGGATGGGATCGTTTACGGGCGTATCGGTGGGATTGCCTCGACATCGGTCATCGTTATCACCCTGTGTTCGCCGTTTCTCGGCTGGCTGATCTATAAGAAAAGGCTCAAGACCATTTTAGCTTATCTCCTCGCCGCATTCATCTGCGTTGGCTCGGTTCTGCTCGGCATCGCTCACCCGCTGACTCTGAGTTCCACCCAGTGGATGGTCATCATTTCCGTCTATGTCCTTTTTGCCGCCGGCGCCCCGGTCTGGATGATTCTGCAGCCCAGGGACTTTATCAATGTCCAGATTCTCTATGGCGGCATTGTTCTGATGATTGCCTCCTTGTTCAGTACAGGATTTGGCGGATTGCAGGTCTCTGCCCCCGGCTTCAACCTCCAGGAAGGAGTCCAGAACTTAGGCCTGATCTGGCCCATGATGTTCTGCACCATTGCCTGCGGTGCTATTTCAGGGTTTCATTGCCTGGTGGGAGGGGGGACGACGGGAAAGCAGCTTGCTAAAGAGACAGATGCCCGTAAAGTAGGCTACAACGCCATGCTCCTCGAATCCGTACTGGCCGTTTGTGTCTTACTTGCCATCGGCGGGGCGATGAACTTTGCCGATTATAAATCCATTGTCTGGCCTACGGATCCTTCCGTCAAATCAAACCCCATCCTCGGCTTTTCCCTCGCGGCCGGGCATTTGTTCAATCAGGGGCTGGGGATTCCTGTGGCCTTGGGTACCGTTTTCGGGATTCTGCTTGTCGAAGGTTTCGTAATCACGACCCTGGATACGGCGGTGCGGCTCAACAGGTATCTTTTTGAGGAACTCTGGACGATCCTGTTCAGGAAGCCGCAACCGCTTCTCAGGCATTACTGGGTCAATTCCGGGCTTTCCGTGCTTCTGATGTGGCTTCTGGCCTTTTCCAATGCCTTCAGTACGTTATGGCCGATTTTCGGGACGGCCAACCAGTTGCTTGCCGCCCTGAGCCTCTTAGCAGTTTCGGCCTGGCTTCTTTTTAAGAAGAGAAAAAACACCTTTGTCCTTGTTCCGGCGGTCTTCATGATCATAACCACTCTCGCCTCGCTGGCCATTTTGCTTTCCAACTATATCCAGAAAAGAAATTATGTCCTCATGGCAGCCGACATCCTTCTCTTTATCCTTGCGGCCGGGGTTGTCTGGCTCTCATGGAATACTTTTTCCCACCGCCATAAACAGCGTGTATAAGACATTCACATTGACATACCGTGGTAATTGTTAAAAAATTCTCTCATGATGTTTAAAGGAATATGCGGTTGCAAAGATTATCGCGCCGAGAGTGTTTGCTCCAATGTCGGTAAGTGAAAAACTGCGATAGGGTAAAAACATCTGCACAAATTCAAACAAAAGGCCACAGAAGAATGAAGAAATTACTGAGAAAAAGATAATATTTCCCTTTTTCCATAACCACAATCTAAATGTCCTGAAAAACAGGATGGCGGTTATGCCATAAAGCACGAAATGTACAATCTTATCAAAAGGTAGTTCTGTCTTAATCTTAGTATCAGGAACGGGTATTACAGAGAGTATAAATACCACAATTAACCAGATGATAAGGAAAAAGATAGATGAATGCATGATGCCAAACCAAATATAAGGAGTAACCTCAAAGATGTTTGATTTTAACTTTCATGAAGCCTTAGCGGCACTGGTCAAATTGATCCTCGCTGCCTTGATGGGAGGGGCCGTTGGCTTTGAACGGGAGTCCCACGGGCAGGCCGCCGGTATCCGTACCAATCTATTGGTCACTATGGGGGCATGTCTGATGATGATGCTTTCTCTCCATATGGAAGAACTCTTTCGCCACCTCAATGCTGATACCACTGTGCGTCTCGACCCCGGTCGAATAGCTTCTTACGCCATCGCCAGTATGGGTTTTCTGGGAGCCGGAGCCATCATCAAAGGAAAAGGTTCCGTACGGGGGCTTACCACTGCCGCCGGTCTCTGGCTGGGGACAGGCATCGGTCTTGCTGTGGGAGCCGGTTATCTTTTTCCTGCCATTTCCTGCACGCTGTTGAGCCTTCTGGTCCTCTATGGTCTCCGCTTAAAGAAGTTATTACCCCATGATGAATACACAATTCTTACTTTAAAATTCCGGGGATTGGAGAGAAAGCTTGAGGAAATTAGAAAGATACTTTCCGCATACCCCGAATTCCATATCCAGTTTATCAACTTTCAACAGAACATCTCATCCCGGAGCAGGACCTATCGTTTGCGATTACTCGGCAGGGAATCTAAAAGCTGGGGAGATATTGTGAGAGAATTTCAGGAGCTTCCGGAAATAGAGGAGATCGCCTGGGAAGAGGCCGAGGTCCCGTAAAACGAAGTTGCCGGCGATGGCTCCCCATCATCCCTCACGCCTTCTCGTCCTGTTCAATAGGCGTACCCCCAGCCGAAGACCTCCTTCAGGATACCCTGCATCTCTCCCAGGGTGGCGTCGGCCTTTGCCGCCTCGATAATGGCGGGCATTAAGTCACCTCCCTGCGGCCGCTCTTCGTCCACCCTTCTGGCCGTATTCCTCAGTCTTTCCAGGGCTGCCTTTGTCCTTGCATTGTCCCGTTGCGCCCTGAATTTCTTCACCCTTTCCACGGCCGTCTCTTCTATCTTTGGATCAATCTTGAATACCGGCACCTTCCGTTCCTCGTCAGAGACGTATTTATTCACTCCCACAACGATCCTCTCAGAGTTATCTATCCCCTCGCGCCACTTATAGGCTGATTTTGCCAGCTCATCTTTAAACCAGCCCGTTTCCCAGGCCTTAATGTAGCCCATCTGGTCTATCTTCTCCATAAGCTTGTTTGCTTCCTCCTCAATCTTACTGGTAAGCCATTCCACATAATAGGAACCGGCCAGGGGGTCGGAGACATTCGGGATGCTGGTTTCGTGAAGGACGACCTGCTGTGTCCTTAAAGCCAGGGTAGCCGCCTCTTCCGTCGGCAATCCCAGCGCCTCGTCGTAGGCCGACGTATGAATGGCATTGGTGCCCGCCAGGACGGCTCCTAATGTGTGGAAGGCCGCCCGCACGACATTAACCAGCGGCTGCTGTGCCATGAGGGAACAGCCGGAGGTATGGATGTGCATCCTTACCTGCATGGATTTCTGGTCCTTACACCCGAACCTCTCCCGGTTGGTTTTAGCCCATATTCTCCTTATCGCCCTGATTTTTGCTATCTCCTCAAGAAAATCATTCCCCTGGGCAAACTGGAAACCAAAGCGGGGCAGGAACTCATCAGGATGGAGACCGGCCTTTATGCAGGCTTCGGTAATAGCTATCCCCGTGGCCATTGTAAAGGCCGCTTCCTGGATAGCATTTCCGCCGGCTTCTTCTATAAAATAGCCGCATATATTGGTTGTATTCCACCTGGGCATATTTCTACTACAAAACTTTATAAACTCCACCATCAGCTTAAAGGCGCTCTTCGGCGGGAACATGGCATAATCAACAAACGGCGCCTTGTAAAGCCAGTTCATGCTGTTGCCGCCTAACTTCTCTCCAGGAAATCCTCTCCTTTCAGCATAAACAATAAACATGGCCAGTCCCACCATGGTGGCGCTTCCTATATTCTGCACAATCTGGGTCTTATCCAGGGGGATATCATGGAAGAGCCTTTCCAGATCGTCAATAGTGCTTATGTTGACGCCGCCCCGTCCCACGAGGCCCCTCGCCTCGGGAGAATCCGGGTCAAGGCCCGCCTTGGAAACAAGATCATGGGGGAGATTATATGACTGCGCGCCGAAATAACCCTTCATCCCGGCATCTTTTAACATTTCCATCCTTTCCCTGGTCTGTTCGGGGAGACCGTAACCGAGGCTCATCTGATTCACCCAGGGTTGAAACTGGTACTGGAGAGGATATATCCCCCGTGTGTAAGGGTAGTCTCCCGGTACACCGATCTCGTTGAAGGCGATATGCTCGATGTCAGAGGGAGTATAGAAAGGTTTCACCGGGATTCCCGAGGCGGTGGCGGCCTTGAATTCTATGTCTTTATAAAGTTTTTGATATTTTTCCTTCCATCGCTCCTGTAATTCCCTGTCCTTTTCGAGAGTGTCCCTGGTAAACATATAATTCCTCCTTATCTGATTTTTCTTAGAGATCCTTGGCTACGTGGGTTCTTATGTGTTCAATGACCTCACCGGCGCGTGCTCCCGGGCCAAAGACACCAGAAACACCCATTCTCAGGAGTTCAGACATATCATCTCCGGGTATTATACCGCCGATGATAAGAGGGATGTTGCCCATCCCCTTCTCTTGCAGTGACTCAATCACCCCCGCACTAATGACAGTATGCCCCCCCACCGAGAAACTGATCCCTATTACATCAACATCCTCTTGTAGCGCCGAATTTACTACTTCACCGGGACTTCGGTATCTGGTAAAGATGACCTCTATTCCTGCCTCCCTCAACTTCCTCGCGAGATACCTTACCCCGCGATCATGACCGTCCAGTTGAGATTTGGTAAGTAAAACCCTGATCTTTTTATTGCTTGCATTCATTCCCGTCTCCTTTTATATTTTTGCCCATTGCCGGTTTCTAATCCCGACAGCTCAGTTTCTCTTTGACCACCCCTGTAATTTTCCTGCAGTATCTATCGGTCTCCTCATGAGTCGGTCCTTCCACCATCACACGGCACATGTTCTGTGTCCCTGAGTACCGTACCAGAACTCTTCCTCTATTTCCCAATTTTTTTTCGACTTCTTCAATCACCTGGGCAATTTCCGGTACCGAGGATATTTCAGGTCTTGTTTTCACCTCCACATTGATCAGCGCTTGGGGAAAAACCGTCATGATCTTTGCGAGTTCGGATAATGGTTTTTCTTCCTTTTTCATCGCCGCTGCCACCTGTAAGGCCGTGATAATCCCGTCTCCCGTCGTGTGGTGCCGCAAAAAGATCAGATGTCCTGAATCCTCACCGCCGATGACTGCCCCCTTAGCCAGCATTGCTTCGAGGACATACCTGTCTCCCACGCCGGTGATAACCGATTCGATACCCAATTCCTGCAGGGCAATCCCAAGTCCGATGTTGCTCATTACGGTTCTCACCACCAGGTTATTGGTCAGTTTGCCTTCCCTTTTTAATACGCCGGCACAGATAGCGAGAATCTGATCCCCCGTCAACACCGTTCCTTTTTCATCAACAGCAACAAGACGGTCACCGTCTCCATCGAAGGCGAACCCAATATCCGCCTTTCTTCTTACGACCTCTTCCGCCAGCACAAAAGGGTGCTGGGAGCCACAATTGACATTGATATTTTTGCCGTCAGGCCGATCGAAGAGCGTGGTCACTTCGGCTCCTAATTCAGAGAAGGTCGCCGGCGCCACTTTATAGGCAGCGCCATGGGCGCAGTCAAGGACAACCCTGGCACCCTCCAGCGTGAGTCCCCCCGGGAAGGCATGTTTCAAAAAAACGATGTAACGGCCCCCTGCATCTTCCATGCGGTAAGCCTTCCCCAGTTCCCGTGGTGAAGGATGGAGCGTGTGCATATTGTTTGCAAAAATCATCTCCTCTATGGCGAGTTCCTTCTCATCGGGAAGCTTGAATCCCTCACCGGAAAATATCTTGATACCATTGTCCTGAAGAGGATTGTGGGAGGCGGAGATGACAATACCGGCATCAGCTCTCATGCTGCTGGTTAAAAAGGAGATGCCCGGTGTGGGGAGGACTCCAACCATGATGGCATTCACTCCCATGGAACAGATCCCTGCAACAAGGGCATTTTCAAACATGTAACCGGAGATGCGGGTATCCTTACCCACAATGATCCTGGGGGTATGTCCCTTGCGTTTGAAGAGGTATGCGGTAGCACGGCCAATATTCAAGGCCATTTCCGCCGTCATCGGATATTCATTGGCAATACCCCTTATGCCGTCGGTACCGAACAACTTACCCATTGAATTTCCCCCATAACCGGAATTTTTCGCCAAGTTTCCCTTTAATTTTTGTCACGATTCCCGCCCGACAGGTAAGAAATCTTACCAAAAAAACCATCTTTTACAAGGACTTTATTAACCCTTGCTCCCCTTTTAATAAAAGAGTAATAAAAGGGGACGGTTCTAATTATTTAAAAAAGGGGTTTCGATATGATATTACGCTTAAAAACTATGGCAGTTGCAGGCCTGAGCTTCTTTGTCCTCTTTGCCCATATGCATATGCAGGCCCAAGCAACAACTGTCGAATACGATCTCACAATCGCACAGCAAGAATTCAACATCACCGGAAAATCCTCCCGGGTCATAACCATCAACGGAGGCATTCCCGGCCCGACATTGCGCTTCACAGAGGGAGACCTCGCTCGCATCCACGTCCATAATAAGATGAGCTTGGAAACCTCTCTCCACTGGCACGGCGTACTCGTGCCCCCTGATATGGACGGTGTTCCCGACGTCAGCTTTCCACCTATCAAGTCCGGCACAACCTTTACCTATGAATTTCCCATCCGCCAGAGCGGAACCTATTGGTATCATTCCCACACCGGCCTGCAGGAGCAAAGCGGCGTTTACGGCTCCATTGTCATTGAGCCGCGCCAGAATGGCCCGAAGCCCGACCGTGACTATGTTGTTCTGCTTTCCGACTGGACCGACGAAGATCCACACGAAGTGATTCGAACACTCAAGCGCGGCAGTGAGTGGTATGCGATACAGAAAGGCAGCGGCCAGAGCATCCTCGGCGCCGCCCGCCTTGGCATGCTCGGCGACTACTTCAAGCGCGAGTTACAACGCATGTCGGCCATGGATATCGCGGACATAGCCTACGACCGCTTCCTCGCCAACGGCAAGCCTGAATTGGCCCTTTCTGCCGAACCAAATGAAACCATACGGCTGCGTATTATTGACGGTTCATCCACCACCTATTTCCATCTTGAATTCGCCGGTGGTCCGATGACCATCGTCGCCGCAGACGGCCAGAACGTAGAACCAATCAAGGAGAACCGCTTTCTCGTTGGTGTCGCCGAAACTTATGATATACTCGTTCAAGTCCCCGCTTTCGGGGCTTATGAATTCCGAGCCACTGCCCACGACGGCTCGGGCTACACGTCGGCCTGGATAGGTTCGGGTAAACGCCACCCGGCTCCTGATGTGCCTAAACCGAACCTCTATCACATCATGGGGGATATCAGCCTCAAACAAATCTTTTCCCTCACCCCCGCGGGCAGCATGGGCATGCCCGATCACGAGATCAAAGCCGGCAAATTCGACCAGCCTGGAATGATGGATATGGGCTCGATGGATATGGGCAATATGCAGGGTATGGAAAGCATGAACAATAGCGCGGACCCTCCCAAAATGGAAATGCATGGTATGGACCATACACCAACTGCTGGCGCGGGGGACACATCACACGACGTCGGTATGCCTATGCAGCAACACTCTTTCCCCACCGAAGGTGTGCACCACGGCGGTCATTCCATGCCGATACCTCTTCATACCTCACGTATCGGCAAAAAATATAGCGCCGATTTTCGCTTCCTTGCCGCTGATGTCTCTGCATCCGAGAACCTCACCGTTGATGGGATGGATCCGAGTCGCCCATGGCCACCATACGCCAAACTACGAGCTACCAAGCCTACTGCTTTTCCCAAGGACAAACACGCCCACGAAATCCGCCTCACTCTCGACGGCGACATGGAGCGCTACGTATGGTTTCTCAACAACAAACCGCTTTCAGAAAGCGACTCGATCCATATCCGTAAGGGCGAAGTCATACGCTTCATCATGGTCAACCGCACCATGATGCACCACCCTATGCATCTGCACGGCCATTTTTTCCGTCTCATCAACGGGCAGGATGATTATGCCCCACTCAAACACACTGTTGACGTTGCCCCCATGTCCACCACAGTCATCGAATTTGACGCCAACGAGTTCGGTGATTGGTTTTTTCACTGTCACTTGCTCTACCACATGATGAGTGGTATGGCCCGGGTCGTCCATTACGAGGGCTTTATACTCGCCCCCCAACTTGCCGCAATCCGGCCTAACCTCTACAAAGATTCCTGGTATTTCTGGGGCCAGGCCGAAGTCCTCAGCAACATGACAAATGGTTTCCTAATGCTTTCCAACACCCGCAACATCCTAAACGCAGAGTGGGAAGTGGGGTGGCAGGATATTGACGGCACAGAGTCGGAGGCTATCTTTACCTGGGACCGTTACATAAACCGTTTTTTCACTATCTTTGCCGGCGCTGATCTATTGGGCGAAGAGGATGAACTCGATAAAACCAGAGGGGTCTTTGGATTTTACTACCTGTTACCGCTTAACTTGGAGTCTCGCGCGTGGATTGATACCGACGGAGGTGTGAGGTTCAACTTGGGAAAATCCTTTGAATTGACGCCACGTCTTGCACTATTCGGCGGAGCCCAATACGACACCCACGATATGTGGGAGGGCCGCGCGGGTCTGTCCTACATAGTTCACAAGTACTTTTCCCTCGTCGCTCAATGGCACTCCGATTACGGCTTCGGCGGCGGCCTGCGGATTCGATTCTGAGATGAGGGCGAATAGAAAGATTCATAAATGAGAAAGGAGGATAATGCGACGAAAGAATCTGATCTCAGGAAATGGCACAGGGTGTTGGGCATTTCCCTTGTCTTGTTCGTCATCATGCAGGCAGGCAGTGGCCTATTAATCACCATTGACGAACTGGGAACGGGGGGTAGCCATAGCCAGGTACATTCAGAATCAATAAGTGGTATAGATGCCGAAGGAGAGGAATCCCCCTGGAGTGAGGTTCTTAAATTTGTTCACCACCGAGATGGATTATGGGGTTTCGTTTATAGAATCCTGGTGGGCACAGGGACTCTTGGAATGGCTATTACCGGTAGCATGATTTTCATGAGAATACGCGCTCGTAAGAAAAATGGAAGGCATACCCCAGGGTAAGGCCCTGGATCTGACTGAGGCAGTCCCCATCGAAAAGCACGATGCACATCACAAAATGAAACCGTGAGATAAAATTATTGTTTTAATTAAAAATTTATTCTATAAAGGGACATTAAAAAGGGTAAAAGCAGGTTCTAAAGGGGCGAATCAGGATTTTAGCTTAACCATTCAATGGTTAAGCTAAAATACATATCACAAAGTGGAGAGAAACAATGGATAAAAAGGTTACCGTTGTGGGCGCAGGCAATGTTGGAGGGACCGTGGCGCAACGACTGGTGGAAAAAGATTTATGTGATGTGGTGCTATTTGATATTATTGAAGGCATACCCCAAGGTAAGGCCCTGGATCTGACTGAGGCGGTCCCCATCGAAAAGCACGATGCACATCTCATGGGAACAAACGAATATGAGGCTTCGAAAGGGTCTGATATTGTTATCATTACCTCCGGTATACCAAGGAAACCTGGAATGAGTCGGGATGACCTTCTGGCAACCAACAGAGGGATCATCAAAAGGGTGACGGCAGAGGTCACCAGATTTTCTCCTGATGCCGTCCTTATAATTGTTAGTAATCCACTGGATGCCATGTGTCACGCGGCCTATGAGACAAGTGGTTTTCCCAGGAGCAGGGTTATCGGTATGGCCGGTGTGCTTGATTCGGCCCGGTTCTGTGCCCTTATCGCCATGGAACTCAAGGTATCCGTAGAAAATGTCCACGCCTCTGTCCTTGGGGGGCACGGAGACACAATGGTCCCCCTTCCCCGTTATTCGACGGTTGCCGGGATTCCGATCACGGAACTACTTCCGAAGGATCGTATCGAGGCGATAGTGGATCGGACCCGCAACGGGGGAGCTGAAATTGTCAGACTTTTAAAGACGGGTAGCGCCTACTATGCCCCTGCCTCTGCTGCCGTTGAAATGGCAGAATCAATCCTGAAGGACAAGAAAAAAATCCTTTCCTGTGCCGCCTACCTGGAAGGTGAATACGGGATCCACGGGCTTTTTATCGGGGTTCCGGTAAAGTTGGGGGCGGGTGGTATGGAAGAAATTATCCAGATATCCTTAACCGATAAAGAGAAGGAGGCCCTGAAAAATTCGGCGGCAGCCGTCCAGGAACTCGTCAAGGCGATGAAAAAGATGGACTGATCAACGGTCAGGGGTCGGGGATCAGGGGTCAGAGGTCGGGGGACAGGGGTCGGTTCTGCATAGTGCCAAAACGGGTGATGAGGACCCCTCCCATACCGAGGACAAGGGAAATAACCTTCACCATCCAGCCTATATACGGTATCCATCCTATTAGCCACAGGATAACGAGACCCCATAAAGTCTCCTGAACCAAACTCTTACCATGTATCTTCAAGATGGTGAACATCTTCCCACCCACAAGCCGGGCCACAGCGATGAAGCCGATCAGGGCGGCACAGACGACAAGAAGCATCTCCAGGGGGATCAGGATAATCCCCACTACCGAAACGGCTAACAGTAAAGCTAGGGGGACAATTGATACCAGTACAAAAATGCCCCCCAGGGTTACATTAAACGTATTCTCCCTGATAGACAGGGAAACGGCATGTACAGGCCCTGGAAACAGTCTGGCAATTAACAGCGCCAAGATAAGGATGGCGAGGAAAATGGAAAGGGAAATAATGGCAAATATCCAGGACCATCCTTCCCAATCTTCATTCAAGGCTGTTGATATGGCAGCAGAGATATCTGACAAATTTAGTTCGATTAGATGGCCTCGAACCTCGGCGCCTCTACCCTGAACAATAATCCCCCCTAAGGAAACAACATTTCCACCAACAACAGCCGTTTTTGTTAAGACGACAGATCCTCCGATGGCCACGACATGACGTTCAACCTCACCGAATACAGTAACCTGCCCCCCGATTGCCACGGCATTGCGTACTCTCATCCCCTCTTCGATCGTTACATCGCTGCCAATTTCAACGATGTTCGTCTCTCCTGCACTGACCACCGAAACGAACCCCGACAGTAATGCCAGGATCACGAAACAGACGACTCCTTTTTCTTTCTTCAAAAGCCCCATCATTTCCTTCGTAGTTAAGTGCTTAAAGTGAGCTAAAGTTTAAAGTGCCTAAAGTTATTTAAAAAAGAAAGTAACTATTCAGCCACCAAGGCACAAAGACCCAAAGAGAAGATGGATATAAATTGAATAACGGAGTTTTCTCATTAATTTCAATGTGCCATGCATTAAAACCTACATTCCACATAGTTTTGAATACCTCTCCTCATATTT
>MNZP01000201.1 GCA_001873675.1 Syntrophaceae bacterium CG2_30_49_12
TCATCCTTAAGGCGCAGGAAAAGTGGGATGAGGTGGCCACAAGATACGACTTCATTTAATCTCGCTTAGTTTTGCCGTAACTATTCAGGTTCAAAGTTCCGGGGTTCACGGTTCAAGGTTAGACGTGGATTCCTATTGCTGGCTATCTCAAGAAATATGAAGAGCGCAAGCCAATCAGCCGTGAACCCTGAACCGTGAACCTGACAACCTGAGTAGTTACTATTCGCAAAGCCCCTCATACCGGTTCGCAAAGCGGGGATAGATATTATATACATACAAGCTTGTAGAGCCCCTCCATACAGAGCGGGGACCGAGACAACGCGAGATTCTTAATCTTGGAAGCGACTTCAACCTGAATAGGAGGTGATATTATGAAAAAAGATGATCGGAAGGCAATAGAGGGGAGAGAAAAGCGATGGAAGGAAACCACTCTCAAGACAAGTCTTGAGAAACTAAAAAGGGACAAACCTTATACTCGGATTCATACTCCACTTGATCTTAGGGAGGACTGGAATTTTTTGGATGACGTGGGTTTCCCTGGTGAATACCCCTTTACCCGATCAAGTTTCGCGACTTTCAATCCCCCTTCGGACAGAGGCATAGACTCCGGCGCCATAGTATCCAGTGGTGTCAGGTCAAGAGCGGGAGAGTACAGTGGGTTCGGCAGGGCCGAAGATACTCGCGACCTCTGGCGCAGTGAAGGCCGGAGGGGAGCCAACATCGCCTTCGATCTGCCGACGCAGTGCGGCTACGATTCTGATGATCCTCTTGTTAAGGGAGAAGTGGGGGGTACGGGTGTGGCGATAGATACTTTACAAGACTTTGCCACTCTGTATGAAGCTTTTGAAGGGGTGGTAACACTCGACCAGATGGCATCCAACTGGACCATAAATGCGCCCGTTAACATAATCCTGGCTATGTACATTGCTTTGGCAGAAAAGCAAGGTGTTCCCATAGCCAAACTCAGGGGAACCCCCCAGAACGATATTCTGAAGGAAATATTAGGGAGGGGTACCCACATATTTCCTGTGGATCCTTCCATGAGGATGATACGTGACACCATAACGTTCTGCACAAAATACATGCCTCTATTCAACACCATCAGCATTTCCGGGGACCACATGCGGCAGGCCGGTGCACTGACTCAACCACAGATAATAGCCTTAACATTTTCCAATGCCATCGCCTACATCAAATTAGGACTGTCCACAGGGTTAAGTATAGATGAGTTTGTGCCGCGTTTCACCTTTCTCGGCTTAGGAGGCGGCCCCGAGTTTTTCCGTGAGATAGCTATGTGGCGGGCCGCCAGAAGGATGTGGGCAAAGATCATGAAAGAACGCTTTGGCGCCGCCAGTCAGAGAATAATGATGTTGCGCTCCGCATATTCCGCCAGACATGACGCCGACTGGTGCACAAAACAACGGCCCTTAAACAATTTAATCCGTAGCGTTATCGGGGGTATTGCGGGATGCTTCTCCGGTGGTCAAGCCTCAGGAGGCATACCTTTTGATGAGCCTCTGGGGCTCGGCTGGAGTTACGAGGCACGGCAGCTTAGAGATGACGCCACCAGGATAATGAGGTATGAATCTCATCTGGAGGAAGTGATTGATCCGCTGGCGGGTTCCTACTATGTAGAATCTTTGACCGACGAGATCGAGGGAGAGGCATGGAAGCTCATCAACGAAATTGACTCTTTGGGCGGGGCCGTGGAGACCATCAAGAGCGGCTGGTCTCAACGTCTGATGGCACGTCAGGCCTGGGAACGTCAGGCCCAGATAGAACGGGGTGAGACAATAGTTGTGGGAGTTAATAAATTCACGGGCGAAAACGAACTCGAAGTGCTGCCCCAGATGATCGTGGCCCATCCCTACGATGCCAAAAAGAGGGTGGAGGCGGAAGAATTACAGATTGCCGAACTGAAGAAAATCAAGGCCGGGAGAGACAATAGCCTGGTACGTTCCGAACTCAAAACGATAGAAGATGCCGCTAAAAGGGAAAACGAAAATCTGATCCCCTATCTCGTTGATGCGGTCAAGGCACAGGTCACACTCGGTGAGATATGCGGAGTATTGAGGAACGTTTTTGGGGAGTATCAGGAGACGGGCCTTTGATAAAAAGGCTCGTCTCCCACAGAGTACAATTGTAACCTCTTAATCTTTTCCTTGTTCATCCATAATATATTATGCTAAGTTTACTGCAGATTTTTTGCTCAAGATTTTTTCTCTTGAATCGCCGGAAATAATTGTTATGATGCCTGAACTGTCCCACCTTGACAAAAAAGGCGAAGCAAGAATGGTGGACGTAACCACAAAGGATACCACCCTCCGGGAGGCGCTGGCCCGGGGGAAGGTCCTGATGCGTCCCGATACCGTCGCGGCAATAGAAACGGGTGGCATGCCCAAGGGAGATGTTTTTGGCGTCGCAAGGATTGCAGGGGTTATGGCCGCCAAGAAGACAGGCGAACTGATCCCCCTATGTCACCCCCTGGAGCTGACAGCAATTGACATTCAATTTTCCACTAATGTCCGAGAGGGAGAAATTGTTATTGAGGCAAAGGTGAAAACCATTGGAAGAACAGGTGTGGAGATGGAGGCCATGACAGCGGTCAGCGTGGCCGCCCTGACGATTTACGATATGTGTAAATCTGCCGACAGGGAAATGATTCTTACGGATATCAAGTTAATCAAAAAGTACGGCGGTAAAAGCGCTCCCTTTGTAATAAATGTGTAATTGGGGATCTTCAGGAGAAAGGAAGATTTTTTGCAATGAATTTTGGGAAATCCGGGAATGATGCTGTGGATGAATACGCTAAGAGTTCGCCAATTTCAGCGGTGGAGGATGCCATTGAAAAAAAACTCGCAGACATCGCTACAGTTTTGTGCCCGGCCGGTACACGAAAAAGTAGGTTGTATGAAGAAATCCTGTCCATGTTCGAGAGATGCCTGTTCAAGATTGCCTTAAAACGCTCCAACAACGTGAAGAGCGCCGCCGCCACTTACCTCGGAATCAACAGGAATACCTTCCAGAAGAAAATGGTCAAACTCGGCATCAACTGTGAAAAAAGCAAAGTAAAAAGTAATACTAAGCGCCATGGTGGATAAAATGGAAATGACCTCGCCGCCTAAGGCCTGCCTTGACACAGGAAAGGTCAGGCAACTGATGGAAAAAGGGGTTACGATTCATAACCCCTGGGCTGTTGAGATCGGTAAAGAGGTGCAGAATGAGCGTATTTCCGGTGATGGGGTTGTTCTTTATAGTGGAACCAAAATTTATGGCGAAAAAACTTCGATCTCTTCCGGGGCAAAGTTAGGATATGAGTCACCGGTAACCGTAGACAATTGCCAGATTGGACCGGAGGTGGAGTTAAAGGGGGGATTCTTTGCCTCTTCTGTCTTTCTGGAAAAGGTCAGTATGGGAAGCGGCGCCCAGGTCAGAGGTAGTTGTATCCTGGAGGAAGAGGCCAGGGGAGGCCATAGTGTGGGTTTGAAGCAGACTATCCTCTTCCCCTTTGTTACCCTGGGTAGCCTGATCAATTTTTGTGACTGTCTCATGGCGGGAGGCGCCAGTCGAAAGAATCACAGCGAGGTGGGCAGTTCTTACATACATTTCAATTACACACCGCAGCAGGACAAAGCCACCCCTTCCCTCATCGGTGATGTGCCGCGGGGGGTCATGTTAAACCAGCCCCCTATTTTTCTCGGCGGCCAGGGAGGCCTCGTTGGACCGGTGAGGATCGGCTACGGTACAGTTCTCGCGGCGGGAACTGTCTACCGCAAGGATTGTCCTGAGGGGGGCAAGTTGTTGATTGAAGGAAGCAACCTGTCTCGTGAAAAGATATTTCACCCGGGGCTTTACGGGGATATCAGGGGAATGGTTTATAATAACATCTACTATCTGGCCAACCTTCTCGCCCTGAGGCAGTGGTATATTCATGTCCGTCAGCCCTTTTTCCAACCCGATGGGCAGAGTGAACAACTGTATGCCGGGGCAATAGAGAAACTGGATTCTGCTATTGGCGAAAGATTAAGACAATTCCAGGCCCTTTCCGAAAAGATGGAAAGATCCCTGGAACTGGGTAAGGATCTGCTGAGGGGGAAAAGGCGTGAGATGCTTCTCAGTCAACAAGGGGAACTCCTTAAGAATTGGCCGGCAATAAAAGGCTGTTTCACTGGCGGGTATGAAGAGGCTGTTGATCTGAAAAATAGAGATACCTTCCTTTCGATCATCCTTCGCCAGATAGAGGAAGAGGGAAAGAACTATGTAAAAGTCATTCAGGGACTGGACAGCCGTGCCTCTACCATTGGCACGACATGGCTTCAGAACATCGTGGATAAAATAAGAGACATGGCATTAACATAAGTCATATGTCGTATGACCATTAGATAGGTAGGAAGGAAGAATAGAGATGTGCGGTTTTGCCGGCATCATCACCGTTAAAAGGGGTGACACCCGTATCAGTCATCAGTCGTCAGTCATCAGTCATATGACTTATGACTTACGACTTACGACTTACATCCAACTCTTCGATAAAATCAGGGAAAACGATATGAAGGCCCTGCTTGTCGGCTCTGTTCCCCTGGAGCATTATCTGGGTGGGAGGGGATACTTAGAGGAAATGGAAAAGGGTATCCTCCAGTTAAAAGGGGAGAAAAACTCTCAGAACCTCTTTTTTCATCCTGAGATAGCCTGCCGGATGTCCAACCTTTCCGAAGAAATCGGTCTGTTTATCTCCGGGGAAGAAAAGCTCCTCGAAGAGAATGCCAGTCGTTTTTTAACCGAAGAAATGGAGACCATAAACAGCAGGCTCGTCCTGATGAAGGATATCCAATGGAGTCTTCAGAAGGATATTCTTGATAATATTGAAAAGATCGCCGCCCTGACGGAAACGAATGGAGTTGAGGAAATCCCGCCTGCGGCATTTAAAAAATATAGAAAAATTAACTTTCTCCTGAATTGCATAGAGCGTCTCGAGGTTCGGGGCAGGGATTCGGCAGGAATTCAGCTTTCCTTTACCATTCATGACGGCGCTGTGTTTGATGAGGTAAAGGCAAACCTTAAAGAAAAAGGTCTGTATGAAGATTTTTTGCAGAGGACCAAAACCGGAGACCTGATCAGCGGTTGCATCAGCCTTTCTGGGGGACCGCAACCAGGGAAAAACCCGCCGGATGGCGCCACTACGGTTTCATTTACCTATAAGACCTCCTCCATTGTCGGGGAACTGGGCCGGAATATCAGAGACTTGAAAGAAACTATTACCATGGATCGCATCTTACAGGAGTTTGCCAGGCAAGAGGCGGTCTTTGAAACGTCTCTTGCCCATACACGCTGGGCATCAGTAGGCGCCATAACGGAAGAAAACTGCCATCCCGTCAACAACTTTACCCTCCGTAAAAACCGCAATGGCGAGACAGAAGGGGAGACGATAAAAAACTATCCTTTCTACGGTACAGGAAACTGGACGATCAGCGTCGTCCTGAACGGAGATATCGACAATTATCAGACGCTGCGGGATACCCTCGAAGCAGAGGGGACCGTGTTTCCACCGGGGGTCACAACAGATACGAAGATCATTCCCCTGCATATTGAAAAATATCTTTCAAAAGGATACGACCTTACCGAGGCGTTCAGGCTGGCGGTAAATGACTTCGAAGGTTCCCACGCCATCGCCATGGTAAGCGATGTGGAAGCGGGAAAAGTCTTCCTCGCTCTCTCGGGAAGCGGGCAGTCAATTTATGTAGGTCTCACCCCCGACCAATATATCTTCTCCTCAGAGCTGTACGGCCTGGTAGAGGGGGGTCCCTTTTTTCTTAAAATGGACGGGGATAAGCCTGCCGGAAATGGCGAAACGTCCGGTCAGATCTTCACTCTCGATCAGGACTCAGAGGGCGGTCTCTCAGGTATCCGGGCCCTCAGTTATGATGGGACGTCTTTAACCATTCAACCGGAGGATATCCGGAAGGCCGAGATTACCACCCGTGATATCTATCGTGGAGATTACCCCCATTACTTCCTGAAAGAAATTACAGAATCGTCCGGTTCTATGAAAAAGACACTGCGGGGCAAGTACCGCATCTCCGAAGGACAGAAGGGTGGAAGAGCGGTTATTTTCAATCTCGGCAGGGACGTTATCCCGGAAAAATTGAGAGATGCCCTTATTCGTGATGAGATCCGAAATATTATTGTCATCGGTCATGGCACGGCGGCTGTAGCCGGTGCAGCTATCGCCGAGGCCTTTGTACGTTATCTGAAAGATACCCCCATCAGGATTGAGGCCAGGATAGCCTCTGAACTGAGCGGATTTTTTCTGAGAGATGATATGAGGGATACACTTGTTATTCCTGTCACCCAGTCAGGCACAACAACAGATACCAATCGTGCCGTCGCGATGGCCGTGGAGCGGGGAGCAACCGTCATTGCTATCGTCAACAGGAGACAGTCCGACGTAACCACCAGGGCCAACGGAGTCTTCTACACCAGTGACGGCAGAGACATCGAGATGTCGGTGGCCTCAACCAAGGCATTTTACTCCCAGATTGTTGCCGGTCATCTCCTGGCCCTCTTTTTCGCTCAGCTCTTGCAGACCATTTCCGATGATACTATTGCCGGGGAACTCCTCTGTCTGGAACAGGCCCCGGAGGTTATGAGACGGGTCCTGGAGAAAAAAGAGGAAATCGGGCAATCTGCCCGGAACCTGGCCAGACAGAAGAGATTCTGGGCCGTGGTAGGAAGCGGTCCGAACAAGGTAGCGGCAGATGAGATCAGGATCAAGTTGAGCGAGCTGTGTTATGCAACTATATCTTCGGATGTGGTGGAAAACAAAAAGCACATTGATCTTTCCGCAGAACCTCTGATCATTGTCTGTGCGGCAGGCAATGGGGAGACGGTAATCGGAGATATCATTAAAGATGTGGCCATCTTCAAGGCCCACAGGGCGAGCGTGATTGTTTTTGCCGATGAGGGTGATGACCGGTTCAACGGGATAGCCGATGCGGTAATCGGGATACCTAAGGCGCCGTTACCCATACCCGTCATTCTCAACACTCTCACGGGACATCTATGGGGCTACTATGCCGCCCGCAGTATTGACGAAGATGCCCTGTTCTTTCGGGAGTTCAGAAGTCGCCTCAATCAGATGATGGTTGAACATGAGAAAAAGAATTACTCCCTTTACGAGAAGATCGCCGACAGGGGTTTTCGGAGGATGGTGGGGGATTTTTCTGTCAGATTCAATCAGATGAGGAGCAACGGCTCTTTCTTTCAGACCGGTGTCAAGACCATCTCCGATATCCTCCTTCTACTGAAATATGCCGCGGGGAAACTGCCTCTCGAAGACTTCTGGCATGATTTCGAAGGGAAAGACGGCATCACCTCTCCCATTGACATGCTGGATATCGCCCTTGGCCATGCCGTGGATGAGCTTTCCAGGCCGATTGACGCGATCAGACATCAGGCAAAGACGGTGACCGTCGGCACAAGCAGAAAGGAACAACCGCTGCAGGGGATCATCTTCAACCTTTTGAGGGAACTGAGATTTTCCCCAAAGGCCATCGTCAGTAAGGATATTCTTGCCATCAGTAGAATGCAGCCGGCAATGGCGGCGATCAGGGGATATACCCTCTATGATATTAATAACCTTGACATGGAAGGAAACCCCGGAGATGCCTCCACAATCTCCATTGCCGAGAGGGGTGGTATCTCGACCCGGATGAAATCGAGGGCAGAGGATTCGAGGATTCTCATGGGGACAAAAAAGACCATCGTGAGTACCGGTCGTGTCTACGTGGGCCGCGGAAAATCAGATGGCGCTCCCATTGTTATTATCCCTCTTCTGGGAGAAACTTACATTATAAGGAACTTGATCCTGATTCATGTGGACTTTAACGAATCATTGACCACTCAGGGAAGGAAGGATGTGCTTGGTTATCGCTTTGACGACATCCGCAATCTCATCAATGAATACAATCTCCCCTGGGATGATCGTTATCTCGAAAGTATTCCCATGGCAACTCTCCTCGGTGAACCGGTAGAAGTCATTGCAGAAGAAATTAAGCAGAGTCTTAGGGATCAGGGATCAGAGACCAAAAAACCAGGTGCCTGTTAAAGGTTTTTAATGATCCGTTCAATTATCCGGTTAAACCCCAGGCCAGATTGTGCCGCTGCCGCGACAAATCCGCTGTCGGGTGAGAGACAGGGGTTTGCGTTGATTTCAAGCACCCAGGGGATACCGGCCCGGTTTACCCGGAAGTCAACTCTTGCGTATCCCCGCAGGCCAAACAGATCCCAGCACCGCATGGCCAGCTCCACCAGATGTCGCAACAGGGGTTCATCCTTCTTCGGGAAATCAAAGCGTCGTGGCGTATGATGGTACTCGAAGGAATCTTCATCCCACTTGGCCCGATAGCCGACCACCCTGTTTTTGTCCGGTGGATACTCGTCAAATCTAATCTCTGCAGGGGGGAGAACCTCCGGCCCGTTATCTCCGGCAAGGAGGGAGATGTTGAATTCCCTTCCCTCGATAAATACCTCGGCAAAACAATCACCGCCAAGGTTTCCGAGCCGGGAAACCATTTCATGACGGAGGTGGTCCCGGTTCCTTGCGAGGATAACAGAATCTTCATCCAGCCCGACAGATGCGTTTTCCCAGACAGACTTGATAATATACGGGCCGGGAGAAAGGGAACCCGTACCTGTCTCTCCTTTGTCGAGACAAGTTTCATCAAGGGATAACCATGGTGGAGTGGCAATGCCGGTTGTCTGAAGAATCTTTTTTGCAAGGAGCTTATTGGAAGTTAAAAACATAGCCTCGGTCCTTGATCCGGTGTAGGGAATTTTTAAGAAATCCATGATGGCCGGAGCGATGTAAATCAGACGGCCCTGGCCTGTTATGGATTCCACAAGGTTGAAAACAAGAGCAGGCCGGATAGCTTGTAACCTGACGATTATTTCTGTGAGGTTCATGGAAAGAGGGACAATAACATGATCATATCCTAATTCAGAAAGGGCCTGGGAAACGACCTCGACCTGAACGAGGACATCCTGCTCGTCCTTTCCCGCTTCTCTGGGTACCTCGCCATGTAATACAATGGCTTTCATGACTTTCACGGAATGCCAACTCCTCTATTTACCCCATACGCCTCAGGGCAGAGCGTATGATCATACCGATGAGTTCCTCGTAGGCGATGCCGGTCAGGCGGCAGAGGATGGGGAAGTCGGAATGTCGAGGGTGTAACCCTGCCAGGGGGTTTACTTCCATAATGTTTGGTCTGCCCATGCAATCGGCACGCAGGTCAACCCTGCCTGCATCCCTGCAGCCAAGGCCTCGCCAGGCGGCAAGGGCGTCCTCTTTTGCCTCCTGTGCCGTGTCGTCATTTACCAGACGGTATTCCACGAGTTCTTCATAGTTTTCCTTGTTGAAATAAGAATAGACGTCCCCTGCGGCACGGTCCTTGAGATGTACTTCCATCGTGCCGATGGCGATGGCATCCCTTCCTGTACCGACAATGCCAACGGTAAACTCCCGCCCGGGCAGAAAGGTCTCAATGAGAACGGGTTGCCTGTATTTTGTTAGGAGCTTCCGACAAACATTGCTCAGATCATTCCTGGTTGTAACCTTTGAGGCCGCGGTGATACCCTTACCGGTTCCCTCCGCCACAGGTTTGGCAAAAAGGGGGAAGGGAAGCTCAACTCCCGTAATATCATCCTCCATCTCCACGAGGGCAAAGTCGGCGGTGGGTATGCCGAGGTTGCGGAGCACGTGTTTAGTCATGCCCTTGTGGAGGGCCAGGGAAAGCACGAGGGGATCAGAGCCGGTGTAAGGGATATTGTAGGCATCAAGCAGGGCAGGGACCTGTGCTTCCCGGCCGAATCCCTGAAAACCCTCAGCGATATTAAAAACCAGGTCCCAGCGGTTACCTACCGCCAGTCGTTTGGTCAGGGATTTGATGTTGCCGATACGATCTGTCTGGTAACCCAGACTCCGGAGGGCCTGTTCGATGGCCTCAATTGTGTCGGCACGATCGAATTCTGCCGTTTCCTCCAGGGAGTATCCTGCGGCAAGGTAATCGTCACGAAGGTCATAGGTAATCCCGATCTTCAAAATCTCTCTCCCAGGTTGTTTAGGCTGAAGGCTGAAGGCTGAAGGCTGAAGGCTGAAGGCTAACTGCCTACAGCCTACCCACCTGAGCAGCTAGCAGTTACAATCCGGGTAACGATAGCTTTTCCCCTGGTAGTTATTTAAGAGGAGATCACCGCCATCCCGTCCGACAACATATTCGGGAAGAAGGGGAATTTTACCGCCGCCGCCGGGGGCATCTATCGCATAGGTAGGCACCGCATAGCCAGTGGTGTGACCGTGTAAACCCCGGATAATTTCCAGTCCTTTGGCCACCGGTGTCCGGAAGTGAGACGATCCGGGAATAGGGTCGCATTGGTAGAGGTAATATGGTTTCACACGTATCCGCAAGAGTCCTCGAACAAGCCGCTTCATCGTCTCAATATTATCATTGATCCCGGCAAGCAAAACGGTCTGGCTGCCCAGAGGAATACCCGCATCGGCAAGGCGGATACAGGCCTGACTCATCTCAGGGGTTAGTTCGTCCGGATGGGTGACATGGATACTCATCAAGAGGGGGTGATAGCGCCTTAACGTGTGGACAAGACCTGGCGTGATACGCTGGGGCATCACCACGGGCACCTTGGTACCGATACGGATGATCTCCACATGGTGAATCTTTCTCAAGCGGGCCAGAAGCCATGCCAGTTTTTCGTCGGCAAGGGTCAGGGGATCGCCACCGGATAACAGTACATCCCGAACGTTTGGATTTGAAGCAATATAGGCTATGCCTTTCTCCCATTGGTCAATGTCGAAACGGTGTTTACCCCTGCCGCCGACCATCCGCGAACGGGTGCAATAACGGCAATAGGTTGAGCAGAAACCGGTGACGAGAAAAAGGACACGGTCCGGGTAACGGTGGACAATCCCGGGTGTAGGGCTGTCGTGCTCTTCTCCTAATGGATCGTCCGCTTCACCGTGGGTGCGTATGCATTCATCGTTCACAGGCACCACCGTGCGGCGCAACGGCTGAAAGACATCATTTTCGTCGAGTAGGCTCGCATAGTAAGGGGTGATGGCAACCGGCAAATGTTTTGCATGATGGATCATGGCGTGACGTTCATTTTCCGAAAGCCGGATTATCCGTGCCAGCGTATGCGCATCGCCGATACGATTGCGGAGTTGCCAGCGCCAGTCATGCCACACGGCGTATGTTATTTCAGGGAAGAAACGTTTGCGAAAATCTCTGGATTTTGGGCTGTCTTTAAACGGCGACGCCATGCGGACCGGCCTGCCCAGGATGACGGGCCTGTCTGCGTGCGGCGTACGGGTGGAATGGTTGTAAAGTGGGTTAAATCGTGAAAAACTCTTCTGAGGATGATTTTCAAGACCGATAGCACCTGTCAAACTCCCGGGAGGTTCTGTTTCTTCGTTAAACAGGGTCTTGCTCTCCATAATGTTGTCCTCCTTATCTCTGGTAAAAAAATAAAAAGGCACTCCCCCCCCCTTACTATTGTCCTGCAGCGGGGAGATCTAACCCTACGGGGCGTAATTTTCACCGTCGCTTTACTCTTGTTGTGAAGATGTGTCAATATTTTTTTTGAGATGTTTTTGAACGGCCCCGAACCAGAAAACTGCTTGAACAGACTTTGAGTACCGTCGTTGAAATTACCAAAGAACTGATCCATTCCCTAATGGAACGGTTCCTGGAAGAACTACCACCGATTTACAGAATGCGGCTGCTACTTCCGTGGCAAAAGGAAGCTGCTTCGTGTTGAAAAACAAATAGATAGATACTTTCTAATGTGTGCGAAAGTTGAGGTAATAAAATGAACGAGATTATGAAAGT
>MNZP01000129.1 GCA_001873675.1 Syntrophaceae bacterium CG2_30_49_12
TATAAAGAATTAATCCTATAATCTTGGTGCCTTTGTGCCTTTGTGGCAAGATACCTGAGTAGTTACGAAGGAAATTACTCCCATTCTGACTACTGCACTGAATAAGTAAGCATGATTCATGCCATTATTTATTTTTTGCCGGCAACCACTCAAACAGCAACAACATTGATGTGTTATTAGATTAGGTATAACTCCTACGCTTTATTATATTCTCTACTATTCGGACAAGATTGTCGCATCGGTCATCATGACCGATGTCATACGTTATAAGTCATACGTCTTTTGTCTACGACTTATGACTTATGACTTACGACTTACGACTTATGACTTATGACTTACGACTTATGACTTACGACTTATGGGTGGCAGATTAAAAAACGAAAACTGCGACAGCCAGAACGGTTGTATGCCCCTGATGTTTCACGATAGCGGATTGGGTAATATTCCTGGTGCTGACAATTTTACCGCTGATCTTAAAGATTTCTTTTTTTTCGTCCCAACTTTCGTCAATATTGAAATCAATACCGAGAGTTGAGGCCAGCATAGCCGCGGCGAGATCTTCCGCGTAATCCCCAGCCTGTTTTTCCGTCTGACCAAAGGTATGATATTCACTGATGTAGCCGTAAGCGTTTTTGTCGGCAGGTATGGCACAACCTACTGATGCCGCAAGTAACCTCCTTGGTTCATTACTGCAGCAACGACTCATCACGCAATAAACTAATGCGCCGGGTTTCAACTCTTTTAAACCCTGAGCCTTGGAAATTACCTTGCAACCAGGTGGCATGATGCTTGAGACCTGGACCAGATTGAACTTTTCAATACCGGCATCCCGAAGGGCCAGTTCAAAGGAATGGAGCTCCTCCTTGTGAGTACCCACCCCTTTTGTAAAAAATATTTTCCTGGGAACATAGACGTTTAACACTATTTCCCCCCTTTCTCCTCCCCAAATTTTATATGAAATTCACCGCAGATGACCCATAATACGATAGATGAGTTTTGCCGCTAAGAAATCAGGGGCAACCATCCCTGGAATGGGGGCAAGTTCAACGACATCAAACCCCCGTATACGGTATCGTCCGGCTATTTCTCTCACCAGGCGTAAAAGATCTTTCCAGTAAATACCCCCCGGCTCCGGTGTGCCGGTCGAGGGCATGATAGCAGGATCAAGAACATCCAGGTCAATGGTTATATAAACATCATCTCGCAGGTTTTCACAAATCGCCTCCCACCATTGGTTTTCCTCCAGTATGAAATCTGCAGAAAATGTCTTTACCTTGTTTTTTGTCATGAAAGAAGCCTCTTCCGCACTCATACTCCTTATTCCTGCCTGGACAAGGGGACACAACTCCCATATGCGGCGGCCTACACAGGCATGGCTATAGGGGCTGCCCTGATAGGAATCTCTTAGATCGGCATGGGCATCCAGTTGAAGTACCGATATTTCAGGGTATTTCTCTTTCATTGCCCAGGCAGCGCCCAATGATACGCTATGCTCACCTCCCAGGATAACCGGAGTTTTATCGAAGGAGATGATTTCGAGTATCTTTTGACGTATGGTCATCATCATCTCCGCTGGTCCCCGGGCATCCACTTCTAAAGGAGGAAGGGTATGGATACCGGCGAAATAGGTTTCTTTACCCAACTCCTCATCATAGAGTTCCATATGGTGTGAGGCGCCTAAGATAGCTAAAGGCCCATTTCTTGACCCCGGTTGATAGGTTGATGTAAGGTCATAGGGAACGGGAACGACAACAAAAGCCGCTTTTTCAAAAGAAGAAAATATTGGATCAATCCCTCCGAAATTCATCAAGTTAAGTGCCTAAAGTGATCTAAAGTTTAAAGTGCCTAAAGTTATTTAAAATGGAAATTCCTGCACTATCAAGATGCCTCTTACAAGATAAAAACATTAAGGCTAAGGGCGATAATAAGAGAGGGTAAAATGGCCATCTTCATAATAAAGATAAGAGTAACGTTTGATCCAGTCACCGAGGGTGGCAAAGGTTTTTCTTCTGTCTTCGATCGTATATTCTTTTAATAATGGCTTGTGACAATGTCCCAGGATAACGGCGTCAAAGCCCTCCTTGAACTTTTCCATGGAAAATGCGTGCATTTTCTCGACAAGCCTGTCCTCAGATTCATTGGAAAGTTCTTTACTCATATTTGAACTTATCCGGGCAATACTCCAGAGAATAGAAGATGGGATACCTCGCTGTATTCGGTAGAAAATGATACTTCTCAGGATCTTTCTTAACAAGAGGTATCTTATGTTTGATCTGTCTACCGTATCGCCATGGGAAACAAGAATTCGCCGGCCATTAGAATCAATGACAGCCCAGTCGGAAAAGACAGTCATCCCGAGTTTATTTGAGAAATAGTCTTTCAAGAAGAAGTCATGATTTCCTTCGCAGAGGTGGATACGAATCCCCCGCGTTTTCAGCTCTATAAGTTTACAGACCATTGCCCTGAATTCCGGATAGATGTGGTTATTCCTGCAGAACCAGAAATCGAAAAAATCTCCTACAATAAAGAGATCATCAATACCGATCGTGTAGCCTCCCGTCTCGCCGTATGATCGTCCGGTATGTTGTTCATTAATTTCAACCGGTTTGCACTCAAGAAGGTCAAAGAAACGCATGAGGTAGCGATAACCTGCGTCTTTTTCCCGTTTAAGATGGTTGTCAGACAAGAATATAGCCTTCATCTTCTCCCCTGTTGAGAAAGGTTAAACTTTAATCAAACCTCTTCCCTGCTGTTTGGAAATATGACCGAGGGATGGGAGATATTTTTGATGGCAATGGCGGCGTTTGCAGCACATGGTGATCTGGCCGAGGTAATGTCAGCGGCAAACAGCGTTGTGATGCCCTGGCGGATATGATCTTGGATGATCCCCCTGGCATAGTATTGACATTGTCTTTGTTAGCCCTCCCCAGAGGCATTTACTTTCCTGGTTAATCTGGATATCTTACGCGATGCCGCCTTTTTAGGAAGCATGCCTTTGGTCGCTGCCCTATCTATAAGGGGTATAACATGGGCCAGGGTAGTCCTCGAACCTTCCCGGTCCTTTACTTCGATGGCTTTGAGTACTGACTTAATTCCCGTCTTGACGCGGGATTTTATCGCACTATTTCTCAAACGGTGCTTTTCATTCTGCTTACTTCTCTTTTCTGCGGATCTATGTGTCGCCAAAAAACATCCTCCTCCATTTAATTTTTAGTATCACGATGTGAGCTGTTTATAGAACTTTGGGGAAATGTGTCAAGTCTGAGGAATAGCAGGTTTTATTCCTCCAGGATGATCTTGTTATTGATCAGGGAGATAAGCTTGATCCTCAGGGGTAAGATCTTTTGTTCCCCGAAAAGGGAACGGAGGAAAAGATTTTCCCCTTTAGGTTCGAGAATATCCACATTTTCCATGACCAGTTCTTCAATTCCACCCCGTTCGATGTATACATTAGCCTGACACATAAACCTCACCCCTCTCCTTTATCTAAAACAGTATATCCGAAATATTCCGTTGAATGCAAGAAAATTTAAAGCGTCCCGGTCTTTTTCTTTTACCCCTTGACACCCAATCATATTCCCCATATACTCGCCTCATCCTTAAGAGGAGGTAAGCCACAAAAGTGAAGAACAAATGGATATATTTCTTTGATGAAGTTGCAGAAGTGGAGAGGTATGTCGGTGGCACATGGGATGGCGTACGTGCCCTGTTGGGGGGTAAGGGCGCTAACCTGGCCGAGATGACACGGATTGGTTTGCCTGTACCGCCAGGTTTTATTGTAACTACGGAGGCATGTAATGCCTACCAGAATGCCGGCGGGCAGTTTCCCGGTGATCTGTGGCAACAGGAACAGGAGGCGATCAAAAGGCTGGAGGCACAAACCGGCAAAAAGTTCGGGGACCCCGCCAAACCACTGTTGGTATCCTGCCGCTCCGGCGCCGAATTCTCGATGCCGGGCATGATGGACACCGTTTTGAACATCGGTCTTAATGACGAGGTGGCAGAGGGTTTGGCCGTCCTGACAGGTGACGAACGTTTTGCCTATGATTCCTACCGGCGTCTCATCCAGATGTTCGGCTCTGTAGTAATGGGTATTGATGATGAACCGTTTGAGAAAGTGATTGCCGAGACTCGCAATGAGGCGGGGGTGAAAAGCGATGCCGATCTCGAGGCCGACCACTGGAAGGCAGTAACCAGAGAATTCGGGAAAATCTTCAAGGCCAAAGCCGGCCTTGATTTTCCCCAGGATCCGATTGAACAGATTAAGCTGGCCACAGAAGCCGTCTTCAAAAGCTGGAACGGTCGGAGGGCAATAGACTACCGTAACGCCGCCGGCATCCCCCATGACCTGGGAACGGCGGTTAATATTATGACGATGGTCTTCGGCAATATGGGTGATACTTCCGGCACCGGTGTGGCTTTTACCCGTGATCCTTCCACAGGAGAGAACGTGATCTTCGGTGATTACCTTACCAATGCCCAGGGTGAGGATGTGGTAGCCGGTATCCGCAACACCAAGAAGATTGACGAAATGGCGGAAGACTTTCCGGATGCTTACGCTCAATTTGTGGACATCTGCCGCAAGCTGGAAAATCACTACCATGATATGCAGGATATGGAGTTTACCATTGAGCGGAAAAAATTATGGATACTGCAAACCCGTGACGGGAAACGCACGGCCATGGCTGCCACTAAAATTGCTGTGGATATGGTAGAAGAAGGACTGATCACCAGAGAGCGGGCCTTGATGCGTGTAAGCCCTGACCAGGTTGATACCCTGCTCCATCCCCAATTTGATCCGGGGGCTAAAAAAGTAGCTTCGGCGGAAGGGAAGCTATTGGCCAAGGGCGTTAACGCCTCTCCCGGCGCTGCAGTGGGAATGACAGCCCTTGATGCCGACCTGGCACAAAAGTGGGGCAATTCCGGCAAAGATGTGATCATGGTACGTCCCTTCACCAAGCCGGATGATGTGCATGGTATGCTCGCCGCCAGGGGAATTCTCACCAGTGAGGGGGGGGCAACGAGCCATGCGGCGGTGGTGGCCCGACAATTTGGCATGCCCTGTATAGTTGGAGCAAGCAACGTGGCCATTGATCTGGAAAAACGCCGGCTCACAGCAAACGGGATCGTGGTCAAGGAGGGGGACTGGATTTCTATTGACGGTGGTACAGGTGAAGCCTTCGTTGGTCAGATTCCCACCATTGCCCCCAAATTGGAGGAACAGACCAGCTTGCTCACCATGCTCTCGTGGGCTGATGAAGTCCGTCGTCTGCAGGTATGGGCCAATGCCGACTACCCCGAAGATGCAGCACGGGCGCGTAGCTTTGGTGCGCAAGGCATCGGCCTGTGCCGCACTGAACATATGTTCTTCCAGGAGGAACGGTTACCCATCGTGCAGAGGATGATTCTGGCCGGAAATGAAGAGGAACGTGAAAAGGCCCTCAATGAATTGCTTCCCTTCCAGCGCAGTGATTTTGAAGGTCTCTTTGAGGCAATGGACGGTCTGCCCGTGATTATCCGCCTGATTGACCCGCCGCTCCATGAGTTTATGCCCAATCACCGGGAGGTGCTGGAACAGGTAATTGAGAAGCGGGTCAAAGGTGAAACCGAGGGACTGGCCGAACTTGAATCCCTTCTGACTGCTATCGAGGGCATGCACGAGAGCAACCCGATGATGGGGATGCGAGGCGTGCGTCTCAGCATTATGATGCCCGGCATTGTCAAGATGCAGGTGCGGGCTATTTTTGAGGCGGCATGTAACGTGGCCAGGCGGGGAGGGGTGGTTAAACCCGAGGTGATGATCCCCCTTGCCGGTCACGTCAATGAACTTAAGGCCATCCAGCCGCAGCTTGAAAGTACAGCCAAAGCAGTAATGGAAGAGAAGGGGGTGGAAATCGAATACAAATTTGGTACGATGATTGAAATTCCCCGGGCGGCTGTCACCGCCGGAGAGATCGCCGGTGTCGCCCAGTTCTTTTCCTTTGGCACTAATGATCTGACCCAGATGACCTTCGGCTATTCCCGTGATGATGCAGAGTCCCGTTTCCTCCTCGAATATGTGACACGGGGGATATTACCCCAGAACCCCTTTCAAACCATTGATCAGGATGGCGTCGGTGAATTGATGAAAATGGCCGTCGCAGGGGGCAGGGCTGCCCGTCCTGACCTGGAGGTTGGCATCTGCGGCGAGCATGGTGGCGACCCGGCTTCGATCGAATTCTGCCACCTCATCGGTCAAGACTACGTAAGCTGCTCACCCTTCCGCGTGCCCATCGCCCGTCTGGCCGCAGCCCAGGCTGCTCTAAAAGAAAAAGGCGTCACGGCGAAGTAAAATTATCCTTTTAAGTGCCTAAAGTGAGCTAAAGTTTAAAGTGCCTAAAGTTATTTAAAAAGGAAATTCCTATACCATTCAATTATACGGGGAAGATGCCGTGCTTCTTGACTGGTCTCGTTTCTTCCTTTCCTCTCAGCATGGCAAAAGCCCTGATCAGCCTGGCCCTCGTGATGGCCGGTTCCATTACATCATCTATGTATCCCCTGCCGGCCGCTATATAGGGGGTTGCAAGTTTATCCCTGTATTCCTGAATTTTATCCGTTCTCGCCTGTAAAGGATCAGCGGCGGATTCTATATCTTTTTTGAATATGACGTTTGCCGCCCCTTCCGGGCCCATCACGGCAATTTCGGCCCCCGGCCAGGCAAAAACCATATCTGCCCCCAGTTCCTTGCCGCACATGCCAAGATAAGCCCCCCCATAGGCCTTTCTTATCACAACCGTCACCTTGGGTACCGTAGCCTCGGAGTATGCGTAAAGCATCTTGGCGCCGTGCCTGATAATCCCCCCGAACTCCTGATTGGTCCCCGGCAGGAAACCAGGCACATCAACGAGATTCAATAATGGAATATTAAAGGCGTCGCATGTCCTGATGAATCTTGACGCCTTATCGGAAGCATTGATATCCAGACACCCGGCAAGCACCCTGGGCTGATTGGCGATAATTCCTACGCTGTAGCCGTTTAATCTTGCAAAACAGGTAATAATGTTTTTGGCATAGTGCGCATGCACCTCCATAAAATCTCCCTGATCCACGATGGCCGCAATGACTTTTTTCATATCATAAGGCTTGCTTGGATTGTCGGGAACAATCGTGTTGACCGCATCGTCTCTTTCGTTTACATCACCGTCAAATTGAACCACGGGTGGATTTTCCCTGCTGCTGGAGGGGAAAAAGCTCAAAAGTTTCCTGATATCTTTGATACAGGCAGCCTCGTCCGGAGAGAGGAAATGGGCGACTCCACTGGTTTGATTATGGGTCATTGCCCCCCCTAATTTCTCCGGGCTGACCTCTTCTCCGGTAGATGCCTTAATTACCTGAGGCCCGGTAATGAACATCTGACTTGTCTTGTCCACCATAAAGATAAAATCCGTCAAGGCCGGTGAATAAACGGCGCCTCCCGCACAAGGGCCCATAATAACAGAAATTTGCGGTATAACCCCCGAAGAAATTGTATTTCTGTAAAAGATACTCCCATACCCCGAAAGGGCATCTACACCCTCCTGGATCCTCGCTCCACCGGAGTCATTGATCCCGACGACGGGGGCCCCCATTCTTAACGCCAGTTCCAGTACCTTGCAGATTTTTTTGGCATGCATCTCCCCCAGGGAACCGCCGACTACGGTAAAGTCCTGGGCAAAAACATAAGCAAGCCTGCCGTCAACGTGTCCATAACCCGTAACAACTCCCTCCCCCGGCGCATCCGTTGTTTCCATTCCGAACTCGCTGCATCTATGCTTTACAAAGGCATCAATTTCCACAAAAGTTCCTTCATCCAGCAAAAGGTTTAATCTTTCTCGAGCCGTGAGCTTACCGGATTCATGCTGCTTTTTTATCTTCGATCCTCCACCCCCCTGCTCAATCGTTTCTCTCATTTTATGTAGTTCACTAATTTTATCCGCCGCCATTTAACTGCCTCCTGTTTTTCTTATTTTTTTTTGTCTCAATAAGATTACTGACCGCAATACCTATGTGATCTACTTTGCCGACCATGGTTGTTTTCCTCCTTACGTTTTTTGCTAAATACATGGATATTATAATAGACAGATTCACTCTGGGGAGATACCTCTTCTTCATTTCTTACCGGCGGGAGCTTCACTCTGGGGTAGATAGCAAACAGAGGCAGTACCTGTCAAGGGAATAATACGGCAGGATGTTCTTGCTTCGAGCCATTGTTAATGATATCATAAAAATTGTGGGTCTTGAAATGTTGGAGGCGTCCAAACGGGTGGAGAATCCAAGATCACTTGAATATGCCGTGGCAGGTTGATGAATATCCACTACGACATGACATAACGCTGATGCCTTTTACATCAGGCTTATTTATGGTTAATACGAATGCTGGACTGTGAGATTGAATTTTGACTTTTTCTCGGCGTGGCAATAATTTCAAGCAACTACTTTTCGGAAGGAGGTATCTAATATGAACTGGGGGATGAAAAACCGTTTATCACAGCTTATTCAACCCGACGGCCATTGCTTTTTCCTGCCCATAGACCACGGCTATTTTCAAGGTCCCACAACCTGTCTGGAGAGGCCCGGGGAAACCATCAAACCGCTCCTTCCCTACTGCGATGCCCTCTTTGTCACGAGAGGCATCTTGCGTGCCGCGGTGGACCCTGGGAATACTAAACCTGTTATCCTCCGGGTATCCGGAGGCACCAGCGTAATCGGTAAGGATCTGGCAAATGAGGCGATCACTACTTCCATAGAGGAGATCATCCGTCTCAATGCAACGGCTGTCGGCATTTCCATCTTTGTAGGCAGCGATTACGAGCATGAATCCCTGACAAATCTTGGAGATCTCGTCAATGTATGTGAAGATTACAGTATCCCCGTGATGGCTGTCACGGCTGTGGGCAAAGAACTGGAAAAACGAAACGCCAGGTACCTTGCCCTATGCTGTCGTATCGCCGCCGAATTAGGGGCCCGGGTAGTGAAAACTTACTGGTGCGAAGATTTTGATCGGATTACAAACGGCTGTCCCGTTCCCGTGGTTATGGCAGGCGGTCCCAAATGTGAAACGGAACTTGAGGTTTTTGAGTTCGTTTATGATGGGATGCAAAAAGGTGCCGTGGGTGTAAATCTCGGGAGGAACGTCTGGCAAAACCCCCATCCTGTAGCCATGGCCAGGGCCTTGCGGTCTGTTATTCATGAAAATTACACCGCAAAAGAGGCTTATGATTTGTTCAATAGCCTTAAATAAAGCATGAGGAACAACTATGCGTGTAGCAATGTACTACAACAACAGGGACGTTCGCTTAGAGGAGATGCCGACACCGCGGATCGGTCCCGGCGAGATACTGGTGAAGGTAATAACCAGCGGTATCTGCGGCAGCGATGTCATGGAGTGGTACCGCATCAAAAAGGCCCCCCTCGTTCTCGGTCATGAAATTGCAGGAGAAATCACCGAGACAGGAAAAGATGTGAAGCGTTATAAGGTTGGTGACAGGGTCTTCGTCTCCCACCACATACCCTGCAATACCTGTTACTACTGCCTGGGAGGTCACCATACCGCCTGTGAGACTCTACACTCCACAAATTATGACCCCGGTGGTTTTGCTGAGTATGTGCGGGTTCCCGAACTGAATGTTGACCGGGGGGTCTTTCTCCTGCCTGATGAGGTTTCTTTCGATGAGGGTACGTTCATCGAACCGCTGGCCTGTGTTATTCGCGGGCAGAGGGTCGCCAATATCCAACCGGGGCAGGCGATGCTTATCCTCGGCAGCGGCATTTCCGGGATACTCCACCTGTTACTTGCACGCACTCTGGGCGCAGGGCGGATAATCACGACAGACATCAGCGAATACCGCCTGAAGATGGCGAGGCGTTTCGGGGCGGATGCGGCGATCCATGCCCGGGAAGATGTCCCTGGTATCTTCCGCCGGCTCAATGACAATCGGCTCGCCGATCTTGTCATCATCTGCAATGGCGCCCCCTCTTCCTTCTCTCAGGCGCTGCAATCGGTGGATCGCGGTGGTACCGTTCTCTTCTTTGCCCCTACAGAGCCGGGCGTTGATATCCCTGTACCGGTTAATGACTTCTGGCGCAATGAGATAAAATTGATGCCTTCCTACGGCAGCAGTCCTTCCGATATCATTGTGGCGATGGAAATCATCCGCGCCGGTCGCGTGCCCGTGAGAGAGTTGATTACACACAGACTAAGCCTAAAAGAGACGGGGCTTGGTTTTCAGCTTGTCGCCGGGGCGGGGGAATCTCTAAAAGTAATTATTGAACCACAGAGATAATCTAAATGGGAGGTAAATCATGAAAGAAAAGGTTGAAGCTGCTCTGTCTAAGATAAAACCAATGTTGGCAGGTGTTGATGTGGTAGTAAGGGAAATCAACGACGGTGTTTTAAAAGTCCAGCTTTTTACACCCAGTTGTGGAGTCGGGCTGAGCAAGGAAATGGTCATAGAAATGCTGGAAGAGCATTTTGAGAAAGAGCTGCCTGAGATTAAAGAAATAGTCGTCGTCTAAGCAGGTAAGAGGTTCTGCCGTTCTTTTCAGACAACCCTTTATCGGCGGCAATTTTTACATCGGAAAAAGAGGAAAGGATGCGTTTTGAAAGACCGGACATCATAAGGCCACCGAGTGAGTGGAAAAGTTATTTTCTCCCTCTAACTAAAGGTTGTTCCAATAATAGCTGCGCCTTCTGCGGTTACTATGGCTCCAGACTACAGGTCAGAGAGATCAGCGAGGTGAAGGAGGAAATCAATGCCCTATCTCTGTACATGGGGACGGGTATCCGGTTATCCGCTGTGCCTGATATTGTTTATCACATAGCCCGTGGTTGGGATGGGAAAAGGATATTTCTACAGGATGGCGATGCTCTAATTTATCCCTTCCCCAAGCTGAAGGAAATTCTCGAATATCTGAATGAAAAATTCCCTCACCTGGAAAGAATAGCTACTTACGCAACTCCTCAAGATATTCTGAGGAGAGATCCGGACGAATTAAGAACCCTCAAAGAGCTAAAATTAGGGATTTTTTATACCGGCCTGGAAAGCGGATGGGATGAGGTACTCCTTAAAGTGGGTAAGGGGGTAAATTCCTATCAGATAATTGAAGCGGGGAAAAGGGCCAGGCAGGCCGGCATTAACATGTCGCTGACCGTTATCTTGGGCCTGGCTGGAGTTGAAGGAAGCCGGAAACATGCCGTGGAAACCGCCAGGGTTCTCTCCGAAATTGACCCTGAATATGCCGGCGCCCTGACGTTAACCTTAGTTTCCGGCACTCCTCTATACCGACAAGGGAGAGAAGGTATATTTCATCCCATCTCTCCCTTTGAGTCTCTCGAAGAGCTGAGAACAATTATAGAAAATTCTAATTTTACCGGCTGTTTTTTCAGTTCCATGCACGCCTCGAATTATCAGGCGGTGCGGGGGAAATTACCTCAGGAAAAAGAGAGAATGATAGGAGAACTAAATTATGCGCTGGGAAGGAGGGACCCTTCTTTACTCCGGCCTGAGTTTCTCAGAGGATTGTAACTTGACATTGTCACATTTGAAAAAATCGTAAAATAAGGTATCCTCCAGAAAGGATAAAGGAAAAG
>MNZP01000151.1 GCA_001873675.1 Syntrophaceae bacterium CG2_30_49_12
GCCTCCAAGTGATCCTCTGGTTACCCCCGAACATATCAAACCAGAGTGGTACTTCCTTCCCTTTTATCACCTCCTGAAGATGGTTCCCGGATCGGTTGGGGTGGTCATTTTGGGCCTTTCCGGAATTATCCTTTTCTCCTGGCCGATCCTGGATCATTACCTTCTGCAGAGAGTTGATAGAAAAATTTTTAGAGGACGTTTAGAGACCTCTCTGGTGGTAGGGATTTTAGTTGTGGGGGTCTATCTTGCCTGGGCTTTAGTAGAAACCCGTCCTTAAAGGAGTTAAAACCAGAACTCCGGATATCTCCGGCCTCTGGGTATGTTATTTATTAGAAGGGCAACGATTAACTACCGGGACACCAGAGATGCCGTGACCGGCCATCAGTTCTGCCACCTCTTCCAGGGGGGTATCCCTCTTGACAGAAACTACCGCTTTAGTCATCACAGACCCTGCCTTAACCAAATGAGTAAGGCGTTCAATAGCGTGTCTATAGGCAAGGCGGTAGATATCTTTAGCATCACCTGGGGTTATATCCAGGTACCCCTCGATCTCCTTCATTGCCTTTAAGATATCCTCGTCAGAAATATCTGAAGGACCCAGGCAACTGATATTCCTACGTTGTGGGCGTTTACTCATTTTCTTAGATTTATTCTCCCCGGTGGATACATAAGACCGGGCAGCTACTGATAGCTTCTTCAATAAGGTCTTCGGTGCCCCCCTCAGGATTGATGACTTCTGCCTTTCCCTTTTCGTCGCTGAGCCTGAAAACTTCCGGGCATATCTCTTCACAGGTGCCGCATCCGATACATTCTTCTTCATCAATATAAATCATTGTTCTTTTAAACCTTCTTTCCTCTTTTTTTCAACAAAAAGTCAACTACTGCCAGTTTCTCCCTTTTCAGGACATCCCCTCTGATACCAATTGTTACCTGATCTATGGGAATTTTCCTGCCCGCCGACTCCATTCCCTTTTTGACAATCACAGGCAGAGCCTGGCAGCAGGGCACTTCCATCGCAACCACGGTGACGGACTTAATATCGGCGCTCCTGAAAATATCGGCGAATCTCTGGACGTAATCCTCAGCATCATCGAGTTTTGGGCAACCAACGAGAATAACCTTACCTTTAAGAAAATCCTGATGGAAATCAGGGTAAGCCACCGGTGCACAATCCGCTGCCACTAAAAGGTCTGCCCCTTTCAGAAAGGGAGCTGTGGGTGGGACAAGCCGGATCTGTACCGGCCAGTGGGACAGGGTAGATACTCCACCCTCTACCGGCCTGCTAACTCCCTCACGTGATGCTGGTGATGCAAAGCTCTGGATATGGGCAGATGGACAGCCGCAGGCCATAGTTGCGCCCTCAACTGCCGCCTCCCTTGACTGTAGATGTTCCTCCACCGCCGTCTCATCAAAATCCTCCGCCTCCCGTTCCACGACCCTGAGGGCATCGTTCGGGCACTCCCCGAGACAGGCGCCCAATCCGTCACAGTACTTCTCTGATACCAGTCTGGCCTTGCCGTCCACGATCTGAATAGCTCCCTCAGCACATGAGGGTACGCATTGTCCGCAGCCATCGCACTTCTCTTCGTCAATTTCAATAATCCTACGTTTTACTTTCGCTTTCATGGTTTCCTCTTTCTACCGGCAGATAAATTACTTTCTTGTTAAATAACCGGTTGATCAGTCTTTTCTTGTTGTAAAAGAACCTTCTTTGCCAATTTGCGGCCTCCTTCAGTCAGGAAGACGTTGCCGATGAGGGATATCAGTTTCTCCATATCCGCGGAGCCATTCTTCTCCTTCTTGTTTTCTTCCATATTTACAATCAGATCGGCGTCGTAGAGCGCTTTGAAGTTTTTTGTTTCCTGGGGTCTCGGATGATGGTGATGGCCTACGATGTCGCAGACCTCTGTGATCAATTCCTCGTCGGCTCCCAACTTGGAAAGGATGTCACGGGCAATGGGCGGCCCCTCTTCCTCCTGATAACGCGCCGCCGTGCTCTGGTATTTCCGCTCCGCCTCCTTGATGCCGATATCGTGGAGATAGGCGGCAGACATTATCACTGCCGGGTCTCCCCCTTCCTCCCGGAAGATCTCCTCTGCGTAACGGGCCACTCTGGTGGCGTGGCCAATCCGCTTGAAATCCTGTTTAAAGTAGCGCTTCATCTCGATGGCAACGCGGTCCTTTAACAGATCGTTTCTCTGGGCCAGAAGCTCCGGAGGCAGCCCCCCCAGACATTGCTCGGCAAACTTACAGTAGGCGGCACAACCGAAGTCCATTTTCGGATTAACAAGCTTTGTTCCGCATTTTTTACAGATGCGGGTGGCTTCGTCTTTAAAAAACTCCACCGGATTGCCACACTTTGTACAGGCGGTCTCGAAGATTGCTCCTGGTTTCCAGTAACGCGTATCCTGTCCCGGGCACTTCATGGTGTTCCCTCCATTTATTGTCGTAGGTGGAGGATGCAAGCATCCTTTGCATCCCCCACGGGAAGTGGATACAAACTCAACCCAATATTGCCTTCAGGTCCTCGTCAGGCGTGGTGATGGGTTTAATGTCGAAGTTTTTTACCAGCACATCGAGCACATTGGGAGAAATGAAGGCCGGAAGGGATGGACCGAGGCGAATCCCCTTGATCCCCAGGTGTAAAAGTGTCAGCAAAATGGCCACAGCCTTTTGCTCATACCAGGAGAGGATCATGGATAGGGGTAACTCGTTGACTCCTACATTGAATGCCTTTGCCAGGGCCACGGCGATCTGGACGGCCGAATAGGCGTCATTACACTGACCTATATCCAGCAATCTAGGGATGCCTCCTATGTCCCCCAGGTTTTTGTCGAAGAAGCGGAACTTGCCGCAGGCAAGGGTGAGGACCACGCAATCCTTCGGCACCTTCTCTACAAACTCCGTGTAATAATTTCGCCCCGGTTTGGCTCCATCGCAGCCGGCAACCAGGAAGAAATGACGGATGGCCTTTCCCTTGACCCCCTCGATTACCTTATCGGCGACACTTAAGACGGCATTGCGTCCAAAGCCGCACATCACCTTTCGCCCGTTTCTATCTTCCGGGAAACCGGGCATGGAAAGGGCCTTTTCTATCACAGAGGCGAAATTCCTGTCTTTAATGTGGACTACGCCAGGCCAACCTACCATGCCGGTGGTGAAGATACCCCCCTGGTAAGATTCCCTCGGCTTCTGGATGCAGTTGGTGGTCATCAGGATGGCCCCGGGAAAGTCCGCAAATTCTCTGATCTGGTTTTGCCAGGCGGTACCGTAATGGCCGTACAGGTGGGCATATTTTTTGAGACCCGGGTAACCGTGGGCGGGAAGCATCTCCCCATGAGTGTAAACATAGATACCCTTGCCCTCCGTCTGCTTCAGGAGTTCTTCCAAATCCTTGAGATCGTGCCCCGAAATGAGAATGGCCTTTCCCTTTTTAACTCCCAGGGATACCGTGGTAGGGACAGGATGACCGTAGGCGCCGGTATTGGCTGCGTCTAAGAGTTCCATGGCCCGAAGATTGGCCTTTCCGCATTTCAGCACCAGCCCCACCCAGTCATCAAGACTCAGGTCTTTCCTCATGGTAGCGGCAAGACCCTCGTGGATGAAGGCATAGACCTCATCATCCTCCTGCCCGAGTATCTGTGCGTGGTCTGCGTAGGCGGCAACACCCTTGATCCCGAAGAGCAATATATGCTGGAGGGAGAGGATATCCGGGGCGATGGAAGTATCCGATTTCAACCCCACCGCTTCCCCTTGTTTGGCCAACTCTTCCACGGTCGCCCCGGGTCTGAAGGTAACCGGGCAATCCGGAAGGTTGACGTTTCCAGCTTTTGTCCTGATCTTCTCCTGGAGTTTTTCACTCAGCTCTACACAGCGATGGATCAACCGGACAATACGGTCCGGATCGAAATTTACATTGGTCAGGGTGGCAAAGAGGGCTTCACAAGTAAATACATTTACCTCCCGTTCATTTACCCCCGCCTTTCGTCCTTCCACGGCGTAGAGAGCGAGCCCCTTGAGGGCATGGATGAGAAGATCCTGAAGGGCGGCAACATCCGGTTGCTTTCCGCAAACCCCTGCAATTGTACACCCTTCACCTTTTGCCGTTTGTTCGCACTGATAACAAAACATGACTTTACCTCCTTTTCCTGGTTAAAGGTTATTTGGAATTTGCGAGACGATATTTCATCTCTTGTCTCTTTATGTAATTATTTAATCTATTAAATTGCTTTTGTCCTTGACATAAGTCAAGAATTCTTTTTCCTTTCCCGTTACCTCGAATACTTACTGGTTCTATTATTCTGGATTCTGGTTCCTGGATTCTGACTCCTGATCCGGGCGCCAGTCCCTCAGAAACTGGACGAACAGACGAACACCAACCCCCGATGCACCCTTAGGGATATAGGGTCTGTCTTTTTCCAACCATGCCGGGCCTGCGATGTCCAGATGCACCCAGGGATAGTCCCCCACGAATTTGCTTAAGAAGGCAGCGGCCGTGATGGCCCCTCCCGCCCTTCCCCCGGAATTTTTGTAATCCGCCACATCACTTTTGATCAATTCATGATAATCATCCCAGAGCGGCATCTCCCATACCCTCTCGCCGGTAGCATCTGCGGCAGCTCTGATCTTTCCCTTCAGGCGATCATCGGTTCCCATCATCCCGATAACATGATTACCGAGGGCAACAACACAGGCGCCAGTCAGGGTAGCAATATCAATGATGGCAGCCGGTTTGTACTTTCCGGCATAGGTAAGGGCATCGGCCAGAATCAATCGTCCCTCTGCATCGGTGGTAAGGATCTCTATGGTTTTACCGGACAGGGATCTCAGGATGTCCCCCGGCTTATAGGCATTTCCTCCGGGGAGGTTCTCCGTTGCCGGTATCAGGCCGACAACGTTAACCGGAAGGTTCATATCAGACACGGCCATGATGGCGCCTATCACCGCCGCACCACCCGCCATATCCGATTTCATCTCTTCCATCTTCTCCGAAGGCTTTATGGAGATGCCGCCGCTGTCAAAGGTCAGCCCCTTGCCAACCAGGGCAATGAAAGGATCAGCATCTCTCCCACCACGGTATTCGAGAATAATAAAACTGGCCGGCTCGTCAGACCCCCTGGCTACGGCGAGCAGGGCATTCATTCCTAATTCCCTCATTTTGGGAACATCAAGAACCTCGACCCTGACATTCCTTCTCGTCATGGCAAGTTCCTCTGCCTTAGCGGCCATAGCAGCCGGTGTCATTTCATTCCCCGGCGTAGAAACGAGGTCTCTCGCAAAATAAACCGCCCGCGAGATGATCTCTGCCGTTTCCGCCGCAGACCTGATTACCTCCCAGGCATCTTCACGATCCTCAACAATTACAAATTCCTCTATTTCTCTGATCTTATCCCGCTCTACGGTCTTGAAGAGCGTGAACTGGTACAGGCCAAGGAAAACCCCTTCCACGGCGGCCTCGGTCACCCTGTCGAGATGCTGGACGATTGCCGTCAAATCCCCCAAATCCATGGACGTGGCAAACCCTTTCAGATTCAATTTCCTTACCTGCTGAGCCGCTCCGGAAAAAGCGCCCCTAAGTTTTTCCAGGTTAAAGTCTGCCTTCTTGCCCAGACCTACCACGATAATCCGCACGGTCGGTATAAGCCCCCTCGTATATATCAATGATATCTGAAAGAGCTTTCCTTCAAAATCACCTCCTGCGATTACATCACTGATCAATCCGCCGGAGGATCTATCCAGTAGCTCCGCCGCACCTCCGAGTTCCTCCCCCTCAAAATGGAAAACAACTGACACCTCGGAGGTAAATTCCGCAAGATTTGCCTTTTTTACCAGAACTTCCATTTTCGCCTCCCTATTCAATATCCCTTTCAATATCAAGTTTTTTAAGCCGGTAACTCAGCGAATCAAAACTCACATGGAGCAGTTCGGCGGCTTTTGTCTTCGAACCCCGGCTTTTTTGCAGGGCTTTTTCTATCAACTGTCTTTCAAACTTTGCCACTTCCTCATTCAGACCGATGCCATTCTCCGGTATCTCGTAATTAACGGCCGTTTCTCCTGCCGGGGAAATATTTCTTGCCAAAATGAGATTTTCCGGCAGGATAATATTGGATGTTTCGAGGGCAACGCTCCGCTCGATGATATTCTCAAGTTCCCTGATGTTGCCCGGAAAGGGATAATCCATTAAAAGCCCCATGGCGTATGCAGATATGTTCTTGATCTCTTTGCCGAACTCACGGGAGTACTTCTCTATAAAATACGTTGTCAGGACCGGGATATCTTCTCTTCTCTCCCTCAGAGGAGGGATATGTATCGGGATGACATTGAGACGGTAGTAAAGGTCTTCCCTGAAGGTACCCTCGTTTACCTTTTTTTCCAGATCTTGATTTGTCGCCGATACGATCCGTACATCAACCTTGATATCCTCCGCCCCCCCTATCCTTCGGAAGGTCTTTCCCTGGACGACACGGAGGAGTTTCACCTGGAGGAGGGGCGGCAGTTCGCCAATCTCATCCAGAAAGATCGTCCCACCCCGGGCAACCTCAAAGAGGCCCGGTTTATCAAAGTACGCGCCGGTAAAGGAGCCTTTCATATGGCCAAAGAATTCACTTTCGAGGAGGGCCTCCGGTACACCGCCACAGTCAATGACGATAAACGGCATATTTTTTCGGGGACTGTTTTCATGGATGGCCCTGGCCACGAGTTCCTTACCTGTCCCGCTCTCACCTAAGAGAAGGATATTGGCCAGGGGGGTACCGGCCACTTTTTTAACAAAAGAATAAACCTTAAGCATCTCCTTGCTTTTCCCCACCATGCCTCCAAAACAAACGGCATCTTCCACCCCTTTGATGAACCGTATATCCTCCCTCTTAATACCCTTCTTCTCGAGGGCCTCCCGAATGATCTTCTTAAGATCCTCTATATCTATCCCTTTCTCGATATAGTCGTATACCCCTTCCTTCATGGCTGTTACCGCCGTTTCACCGGAGGCGTAAGCCGTAATCAGAATTACCATTGTTTCCGGGGAAATATCTTTGACCTCTTTCAGAAATGTAATGCCGTCCATTTTCGGCATCTTCAGATCGGTAATAATAAGATCGAACTGTTCCTTTTTGCAACGATTAAGGGCCTTTCCCGCATCACCGGCACAGGTCACCCTGTAACCCTCCTTTGTCAGCATGATCTCAAGAAACTCCCTCATGCCCTGATCGTCATCCACAACGAGAATCTTAGCCACTTCTGGCCTCCTCTCGAAAAAGCAGCCATTGCCCGGCAATGACTAATGGCTTCTCGGCAAACATACAATACAGGCTGTCCCTCCCTCAGGGTTATCTTCGATTTTAATCTTTCCGGAATAGTTTTCTATAATCCTGTTGACAATTGCCAGGCCAAGACCTGTTCCCCTTTCCTTGGTTGTGTAGAAGGGTTCAAAAATCTTTTCCATATCTTTTTCTTCGATGCCGCATCCGCTATCGGTGATACGTATCTCAAGATATTCCCTGAAATCGGGAAGCAAAACCTTTTGGGCCTCTACCATCAGCCTGCCCCCATCCGGCATGGACTGAACGGCATTGATGACAAGATTCCAGATGAGCTGCCTGATCTGCGTTTTATTGGCCATGATAAGGGATTGGTCGGATAATTTCCGCATAACCTCGATTCCCTCGTGCCAGTCCGACGCATAACGGATGGATTCAAGGACATCTTCAAAGATCTCTCTGATGTCAATTATCTCGCAAATACCCGACGGTGGTCTTGCCAGGAGGAGGAAATCTCTCATAAAGTTTTCGAGTTGATCCTTACCCCTCAGAATAATCTGCATGAGTTTATCATCGGCCCCATTTAAATTAAGTTCATTTTTCAAAACCTGAACCGATCCGCTGATTGACGCCAGAGGATTCCTGATCTCATGGGCAAGGCTGGCCGCCATCTCACCGATAAAGGCAAGCCTTCTGCTCTTTTCAAGGTCTTCCTCCATTTTTTTTATCGCCGTCAGATCCTGAAAAATCAAGATATCCCCTATTCTATTCCCCCTGTTATCCTTAAGATGTGATATAGAACAACCTAAAATCAGAGTTCTGTTCCCTTTGCCGGCAACCGGCATTTCCACTCTTTTTTCCAGCGAATTCCCTTGGCGGTCCTCCATGTTTTTCGTTTCCTCTTTCAGGTCGGAGTAATACGGAAAGACCTGATTAATGTTTTTGTTTTCCACCTCTGCAAATAAAAAGCCCGTAATCTCTTCCGCCGCCCTGTTGAAAGATTTTACCTTCCCCGCAAGGTCAATCGTTAATATGCCCGTATCAACAGACTCAATAATACTCCTGTACAGTAAATCCAACTGATCGAAGGCATTTTCCCTGTCTGTCAGGACGGTTCTTGTCTTTCTCTCCTGTTCCACCACAAAGCTGGCGAGAAGGGCAATAATGTAAAACGACAGGATGTGGATGAGAGTTCTCGAAAAGACATATCCAGGGAGGAATTGGTATCCCTCGATGGAAATATTGTAGAAAGGCTTGATGATGTTATAATATTCTAAATTTACTAACAGACCATAAAAAACACTTGCGGTAGAGGCTGTGATAACCCCTCCCCTTCCGGCAAGGAAGAGGACTGAATATATGATAATTAGGGGATAGAAGACCGAATAAACACTTCCTATTCCGCCTGTAACATACACGAAACCCGTTATCAACAACACGTCAGTCAGGCTCTGGATATATACATTGACCTCAAGGCTCCTGACGTGCTTCAGGAGAAAAAGATAAATGATAGAGAGGAAATAGGTAAGCAGGATGATGATATAAAGAGATGCGACTGATTCTTTGAGCAGGGATTCTGTACCTCTGATCTCGCTGAGGGCTGTGATCCCGAGCAGAAATGTGACAATGGCAACCCGCGCCAGCATCAACCAGCGAACCCTTGTCGTCAGGTTTTCATTCTGCAACAGATGATCGTCCATCGTTGTTCCCTGTATCAATAAGGAAAATATGCTATATTATTTTTGAAAATAAATCTATGGAATTGATCCATGCTAAGACCAATCATCCCCCTTCTCATCCCCTTGATCGCGGGGATTTCTGTGGGAAATTTCATCCATCTCCCGGATCCGCCCCTGATGGTCTGCCTGATCATGACCCTGATATCTCTGCTCGTTGCCATAATTAAAAAATGGAAAGCCATTGTCGGCCTCTCCTTGGTCCTCCCCCTGTTCCTGTTAGGTATCCTCAACATAAATCTCTATCTCTATCAAGAACCAGGGCCAAGACATATCAGTAATTATCTAAGCCCGGAGAAGACCACCGTTGACGGCATTATCTGTGAAAACCCGGAAGTCTCACCTCATAAGACCGAACTGGTTGTCTCTGTAGTCAGGGTAATCAAGGATAAATCCACCGTTCCTGTGGAGGGACGGGTACTGCTAACGGTGAGGGATCAATATCCGTTTAAATACGGGGATTTCATACGATTCAGGACCAGGCTTAGAAGACCTCACAACTTCAATAATCCCGGCGGTTTTGACTATGAAAGGCACCTCCGATACAGGAACATCCTGGTGCGTGGCTCTATAAGCGATCCATCGGGTATCGCCGTCCTGAGAGAAAACCAGGGAAACCGATGGAAGACAACCCTGGAGATGTTCAGGGGAAATGTAAGAAGGCTCATTCGCGAAAATTCGCCGACGCCGGCAGGAGAAATTATACAGGCCATGGTCCTGGGGGAACAGAGGGAAATCCCGAAAGATGTCCGGGAAAAGTTTAACCGTACAGGCACATCCCATATCATCGCCATATCAGGATTCAATGTGGGAATCATTGCCCTCCTGTCAATCTATCTCATCAGGCTGATGATGAAGTCCTTCCCCTATCTCCTTTTGAGATTCAATGTCATTAAGGTCTCCACTTTGGGGGCCTGCCTTCCCATTATGATATACGCCTTCATCGCCGGGATGGGTATCTCCGTCGTCAGGGCCGCCATCATGATCGTCACTTTTATGGTGGCCATATTCCTGGGGAGAGAGAGGGACCTGTACAACACGCTGGCCCTTGCCGCCTTTATTATTCTCATCGTCTTCCCCCATTCCCTCTTTGACATCTCCTTTCAGCTTTCCTTTACGGCCGTCGCGGCGATTCTTTTTATTACCCCGAGACTTGCCCTGCTGATTCCAAAAGGCAAGCATGAAGAGAGAGGTATCTCTTTTTCCGAAAAGGTTTTTAAAGGTATCCTTCTTTTTATCATGGCCTCCCTCGCCGCCATACTCGGCACAGCGCCCATTGTCGCCTTTTACTTTAACATGGTATCGTCCATTGCTCTTGTTGCCAACATCATCGTTGTCCCTCTGCTGGGCATGATCGCCCTTCCCGTCAGCATGGCCATTATCCTGACGGCCCCCATATCGCCCACACTAACCGTTGTCCTGGTCAAGATATCTTCTTTCCTCGTTACGATCTCCGTTTCGCTCACCGATTTTCTCGCCTCTCTCCCCGGTTCCTCTTTTTTCATCGGTACACCGACATTACTCGAAATGACAGCCTACTATCTTCTTCTAATAGCCATTGTAAAGCTGACCGATACCTGGAAAGAAAGGAATGGGAAAGACAAGGAGAGAGGATCAGCGCCGGGACGTTTTTGGCCTGGGGTTGCGATTGCCATGCTTGTTGCATTCTTTGTGGCCGATGGCATCTACCTTTACGCAAGGGATGCCTATCGGAATGATCTTGAGGTCACATCCATTGACGTGGGACAGGGCAGCTCAACACTCGTTCGATTTCCCGGGGGCAGAAAGATGCTTATAGACGGCGGCGGCTTCCCCGATAGTGATTTTGATATGGGAAAATACGTCCTTGCCCCCTTCCTCTGGCATGAGAGGATAAAAAAAGTGGATACCGTCGTCCTGACCCACCCCCACCCGGATCACCTGGGCGGCCTGATCTATATCCTTGAAAACTTTGCCGTCAGGGAAGTATGGGCGAACGGCGAGGTTTCAGGGACTGACACATATAAAGATTTTATGAGGATTATCAGGGAAAAGAATATCCATTACCGGCTCATGTCGGAGGAGACACCAGAGGAGAAAATCGGTAACATCCAGCTTAGGATATTAAACCCCAAACACCCGATCGTGGGAGGAAATGACCCTTCTCGCGGTTTCGATGCTACAAACAACAATGCCCTCGTTTTGAAGCTGACCTTTAGGAAAATCAGCTTTCTCCTGCCGGCAGATATCTCGGAACCATCGGAGACACGTCTTGTCAGGGAGGGGAAAGACATCAGGAGTCAGGTCCTCTTCGTTCCCCATCATGGAGGGTTCTTGTCCAGTACTCTCCCCTTTCTTGCCCGTGTCCGTCCCGAGATTGCCGTTATAAGCTGCGGCGCCGACAACATCTTTCGTCTCCCCCACCCCGATGTCCTCAAAAGATACGAAATGTCAGGTACAAAGGTGTACAGGACCGACAGGGACGGAGCCATTACCATTACTACTGACGGCAGGAGGTTGGAAACGAAAGTCTCCCGGCCACGACGGAGCGTGGCCCTCCTATGACCCCTTATAGACCGGCTCCCTTTCTTCCAAAAAGACTATCACCC